>CALGVL010000084.1 GCA_937930165.1 uncultured Acetobacteraceae bacterium | reverse complement strand
ACCCGGGCCGTCCAGGACGGTGAAGGGAAGCATGGAGCCCGCTGCCTGGAGGGCGAGACGGCGCTCGATCTCCGCTGCCATCGCCTCCGGCGAGGGAATGGTTGTGTACCACAGCCGCCAGAGTTCGCCGTCACGCACGGACTCGGCGAGAGCATCGCGATGCTCCCGCGACAACGGGATGAGTTCGATATGCCGCCCAGAACAGGGTGACGGGCTCCAACGCCATCAGCGCAATCTCGCGAATCACGCATGCCAAGATTAATCAGAACGGTGCCGGAAAGCTCGCCCTCTGTCTCTCAGCCGGTTATTTGCGGAACAGGTTCAACTGCCGAAGGTCCGGATTCCACCCGCTGCCGGCTTCGGGACAGGTATCAAGCGTCAGATTTCGGCCACCAGGCGCGCCTTGCCCCTCGGCCTGCAAGCGCTCCGGCATGAATCGGTCCCACGGTGAAACCCGGACCCGGCCCGGCTTGGCCGCGCTCAGGGCGAGCCAGGATCAGGGTCCAGCGCTGCGGCCACCGCCTCCTTCCGCCGCTGCGGCAGCAGCTTCATTGCCAGGATGAAGGCCGAGAGGACCAGGCAGATGCCGTTGGTCACGATCAGCGGCCATTGCCCGAGCAGCAGCCCATAGGCGAGCCAGAGCGCGAAGCCTACCACCGTCACGACATACATGCGCTTGGAGATCGCATCGGTGTCGCGGGTGCGGATCACCTTCCAGGCCTGCGGCACGAAACTGGCGGTCGAGCAGATGGCGGCGGCGCCCCCGATCAGGCTGGCAGTGTCCATGCCCGCTTCAACTGCACGGCGGCAACGAGGTTTCGGCTCACCGCGCGACCGGCAGCGGGGCTATCCTCCCTGGCGCCGTCCTCTGGGAGGGATCGCCATGGATACCAGGATCGATGAGATCGCCGAGGGCATCTTCCGGCTATCCTGCTTCGTGCCGGAGATCGCGCCGCCCTCCGGTTTCACCTTCAACCAGTTCCTCATCCTGGGGGATGAGCCGCTGCTCTTCCATACCGGGCTGCGGCGGATGTTCCCTTCGGTCAGCGCCGCCCTGGCCCGCATCCTGCCGCCGGCGCGGCTGCGCTGGATCGCCTTCGGCCATGTCGAGGCCGATGAATGCGGCGCGATGAACGAATGGCTCGCCCTGGCGCCGCAGGCCAGCGTGGCGCATGGGGCGACCGCCTGCATGGTGTCCCTGAACGACATGGCCGACCGCCCGCCGCGCATCCTGGCGGATGGGGAGGCCATCGAGATCGGCGGTGGCAAGCGCCTGCGCTACCTCGACACGCCGCATGTGCCGCATGGCTGGGAGGCTGGCGTGCTGTATGAGGAGGCGACAGGGACGCTGCTCTGCGGCGATCTCTTCACCCATACCGGCAATGGCGCCGCCCTGACCGATACGGATGTGGTCGGTCCGGCTATCGCGGCCGAGGACCTGTTCCGCTTCTCCAGCCTGCATCCCGGCATGGGCGGGACGATCCGCCGGCTCTCGGCGCTGGCGCCGAGAACCCTGGCGATCATGCACGGCTCCTCCTTCAGCGGCGACGGTGCGGCGGCGCTGCAGGCGCTGGCCGGGGACTACGACCGCCGCGTGCAGGCCGCCATGCGCGAGGTCAGAAGCTGATCCGCGCGCCGACATACAGGCTGCGTCCCTCGCCGGGATAGAAGACGGCGCTGCTCACCTGCCGCGCATCGGTGATGGTGGAGAGGTCGCTGACATAGCGCTTGTTCGTCAGGTTGCGTGCATCGAGAAAGACAAAGACGCCCGGCGCCACCGTCATTCCGGCCTCCAATCCCAGCTTGATGTAGCCCGGCGCGCGCAGCGTGTTGGCGTAGTCCGCCCAGGCGCCCTGTGGCACCCAGTCGAGCGAGGGGGTGATGAAGAAGCCACCCGGCCTGGTGTAGGAAAGGGTGGTGCGCAGCACATGCGGCGGCAGGCCGGCGATGCGGTTGCCGCCGTATTGCGGGTCGCCGCGGAAGCGGAAGTCGTTGAAGGTCCAGACCTGGCCGAGGGTCAGCGCGTCCCCCGCATCCGGCGCGGTCAGGTTGCGCCAGAGATCCACCCGCCCGGCGAATTCCACGCCCTGGTTCACAGTGATGCCGGCATTCACCGTTCCGGTGGTGCCGGTGTTGGGATTGGTGGTGAATTGCAGCAACTGGCCCTGGATATTGGAGCGGAACAGGGTCAGGTCCCAGGCGAAGCGGTCGAAGCGGCCGCGGGTGCCGATCTCCACCGTCCAGGCGCGCTGCGCCGCCAGCGGCACGAAGCCGGTCGAGACGAGGCTGCTCTGCACCAGATCGGTGAAGTCCGGCACATCCGCGCTGCGGGTGATGTTGGCGAAGACCTGTACCTCCGGCCGCGGCTGCCAGAGCAGGCCGAGGCGCGGGCTGAACCCGTCATAGCTGCGGCTGGCGGAGAAGCCGCGGCCGCGATCCTCATAGTCCCGCTCATCCCGGAAGATCTTGGCGCCGGCGACCAGGGCAAGCTGCGGCAGCACCCAGAGGCGGTTCTCGGCATAGGCCTGGTAGTTCCGGGCGTTCTGCCGCGCATCCAGCGTCTGCGCGCCGCGCGAGCCGCGGTTGTTGACGAATTGCAGCGCCGTATTGCTGCCGGCAAAGTAGCGCAGCCCCACCACGAGGTCGTTGCGCAGCCCGCCAATGGTGAAGCTGCTGCTGAAGCGCGGCGCCGTGCCCCAGGTCAGCCCGTCCTGATCCAGCACCTGGAAGATCGGGTGATACAGCCGCTTGTGGATGATCCAGCTATCCAGGTCGAAGCGCCCGTATTCCGTGGTGATGCTGGTGCGGTTGGCGAAGCGCTCCGCCCAGACATTGCGCGCCTGGTTGCCGGCGATGGCGGCGGGGGCGGCGATCTGCGGCCGGTGCAGCGCGTCATCCAGGCTGAGCGTGCCCGGAAGCTGCTGCCGCACGATATAGGCGCCGGCATAGAAGCGCGTCTCGACATTCTCCGAGATGCGGTAGCCGAGATTGGCGTTGAACTGCTCGTACTGGCTGCGGGAATGCTGCCGCCAGCCATCGGAATGCAGCACCGTGGCGCTGCCCAGCGCGTCCCAGTCGCCGAAGACGCGGGAGAGCTGGCCGGAGAGGCGCCAGGTGCCGAAAGTGCCGCCCTCCGCGCGCAGGATGTTTGGCGCCTCTGCAGTCCAGGCGGTGGGGCTGACGAAATTCACCGCGCCGCCCAGGGTGGAGCCGCCATAGCTCAGCGCATTGCCGCCCGGATAAACGGCGATGCTGCGCACCGCCAGCGGGTCGATCTGGTAGAAGTCGCCGCTGCCATCCGCCATGTTCACCGGGATGCCGTCCTGCAGCACTTCCACCCCGCGCAGATGGAAGCCGCGGGCGATGCCGGAGCCGCGGATCGAAAGCCGCAATTCCTGACCGTAGCGGGGCTGCACGAAGACACCCGGCGTGTCCTCCAGCATGTCCCGCAGGGTGAAGGCATAGCGGTTGGTGAAGCGGGCGCTGTCCACGAAGCGGACGGCGGCGGGGGTTTCCTCCAGCGCCCGGCGTTGCATCTCGATGCCGGGGGCGGTGAGGGATTCGGGGCGCTGCCCGGTCACTTCCAATTCGGGCAGGACGGCGGTGGGGGCGGGCTCCTGCGCCAGCGCCGTGACCGGGACGGCAAGCAACGCGCCGAGCAGGGCGCGGGGATGGTGCGGCATGGCGAATCTCCTGAACGACGTTGGGCGCGCCTCGCGGCGCGGCGGGCGGTCGTCAGGCGATGGGTGGGGCGCGTGGCTGCTGCGGCGGGGCACGGGCCGGGGCAGGCGGCAGGCCGGCCGGCTGTGGCGGCAGGAAGGATGCATAGGCCACGGCCGTCGCGGGCAGGGCCGGGGCGGGTGGCCGCAGCGCAGTGACCGCGGGGCAGGCCGGGCAGGCATCATGCGCCGCCGCTCCGGGCTGCACGGGCTCGCCCTTCCCATCCAGCAGGATGGTGTGCAGGCCCTCGGCGGAGCAGATCTCCACGGCAAGCGCCGCACCCTGCCCAAGCGCCCGCAGGCAATGCGCAGCCCCCGTGGCCCACTGCAGGCAGAGCAGCAGGGCGAGCAGGCGGGTCAGGGCGGGCAGGCGCCGGGCCATGCCGCCTCTATGCCGGATCGGACCGCTCGCGTCATGGTTGCTGCCATGCAATGCCCGGGAAATTGACCGCGGCCGGCTTCCGCCGCAGGACTCCGCGCCATGCCTGACGACCGACCCCTGCTCGACCAGCTTGCCGCCCTGCTCGGCCCGCGCGGCCTGCTGACGGACCCCGCCGATCTCGCGCCCTACCTGACGGATTGGCGCAACCTGTACCAGGGGCGCACCCCCTGCGTGCTGCGCCCCGCCGGCACCGCGGAATTGGCCGAGGCGGTGCGACTCTGCGCCGCCGCCGGCGTGCCGCTGGTGGTGCAGGGGGGCAATACCTCCATGGTCGGCGGCGCCACGCCGGATGAGAGCGGGCGGCAGATCGTCCTCTCCCTGGCCCGGATGAACCGCATCCGCGACCTCGACCCCGTGGACATGACCATGACGGCCGAGGCCGGGGTGGTGCTGAAATCGGCGCAGGAGGCGGCGGCGGAGGCGGGCTGCCTCTTCCCGCTCTCCCTTGGTGCCGAGGGCACGGCGACGATCGGCGGCGTGCTCTCCACCAATGCCGGCGGCAACACCACGGTCCGCTACGGCAATGCCCGCGAATTGATGCTGGGGCTGGAGGTGGTGCTGCCGGACGGTCAGGTCTGGAACGGCCTCCGGCGGCTGCGCAAGGACAATACCGGCTATGCGCTGCGGCACCTGTTCGTGGGGGCGGAGGGCACGCTCGGCATCATCACCGCCGCCGTGCTGCGCCTCTTCCCCCGTCCGCGGGAGACGGAGGTGGCCCTCTGCGCCGTCCGTGACGAGGATGCCGCGCTCGCCCTGTTTCGCCGCTTCCGCGACCGCGACGAGGGCGCGGTGCGCGCCTTCGAATACATGTCCGGCCAGGGCGTGGACTTCTACCGCAAGCATATTGAAGGCGGCACGGTCCCCCTGGCGGACCGGGCGGATCATTACGTGCTGGTGGACCTCGCCTCCTCTCGCCCCGATGCCGGGCTGCGCGCCCTGATGGAAGCGGTGCTGGAGGAGGCGCTGGAGGCGGGCGAGGTGCTGGACGCCGCCATCGCCGAGAGCGAGGCGCAGCGCGCCGCCATATGGCGCATCCGGGAGGAGCATCCGGAGGCGCAGAAGCGCGAGGGCGCTTCGGTGAAGAGCGATGTCTCCGTCCCGGTCAGCAGGACGCCGGAACTGATCCGCCGCGCCT
This sequence comes from uncultured Acetobacteraceae bacterium, assembly GCA_937930165.1. Classification (GTDB taxonomy): domain Bacteria; phylum Pseudomonadota; class Alphaproteobacteria; order Acetobacterales; family Acetobacteraceae; genus CALGVL01. The sequence continues at coordinate 13,664 of CALGVL010000084.1, read as the reverse complement.
CCGAGGCCTGCCGGCGGCTGATCCCCGGCAGCCGCCCGGTGCCCTTCGGCCATATCGGCGACGGCAACATCCATATGAACCTGGAGCAGCCGGAGGGGATGGACCCGGCGGAATTCCTCGCCCGCAGCCACGATATCATGGATGCGGTGAACGAGGTGGTGCGCGATCTCGGCGGCAGCTTCTCCGCCGAGCACGGCATCGGCCGGCTCAAGACCGACATGATGCCGGACTGGCGCGGGGGGGCGGAATTGGATGTGATGCGGCGGATCAAGGCGGCGCTGGACCCGCAGGGGCTGATGAACCCCGGCAGGGTCCTGCCCTGATCCGCCGCCGGCCGGCCCGGGCGCCGTCCTGCCCGGTCCGGCCGGCGGTCAGGCGTCAGACCGGGCCGGGCCTGCCCCGGTTTGCCGAGTCGCTGGTGCCCGGGCCTTCGGGCGGCTTCGGCTGGCCGGATGTCCGGTCGTCCGCGCCGCCGATCGTGCTCCTCGCCTCCCCGGCCATGTCGCGCGCCGCGTCGCGCACCGCCTGCCGGACCTCCCGGGCCGCATCGCCCAGAGCCTCTCCGGCGCGGCTGACCGACACGCCGCTATGGTCCAGCCGCTCCTTCGCCTCGCCGGTGGCTTCGCCGATGGCGGCCCTGGCATGCTCGATATGCTCGCCCGTGGCCTCCTTCACGCGCTCATAGCCCTCCTGCGCCGCGTCCCTGGCCTGGTCGGCGAGCCGGTCACGGGTCTCGCCCATCAGTCGGTCCTCGGTCTCCGTGCCCGGCAGCAGTGCGCCGATCGCGGCGCCGACCGCCAGTCCGACCGCGCCCAGGATCAGCGGCTGCTCCTGCATCATCCAGCCGAACCCGCGGCTGGTGCGGTCGCCGAGATAGCCGAGTTGCTCCCGCGCCTCATGCCCGGCTGAGGCCATTCCCTGTCCTGCCGAGGCCATCCCCTGCCGGACCGAGCCGGCGGCGGAGCCGATGCTGTCGGCGGCGGAGCCGGCCGCACCCCTGGCCCGCTGTGCCGTGTCCGTGGCCCGGTGATAGGCCGAACTCGCCATGTCTCCCGCCTGGCGGGCCATGTCACCGGCCCGCGCGGCGGCACCGCTGATGCTGTCGCGCAGCCCACTTGTCGCCTCGCCGATGCGGTCCTTTGCCTCGCCGGCCATGGAGGACGCCCGCTCGGTCATGGAGGGGCCGCCGGCTTCCGCATAGGATCCGTCGGTTTCCGCATAGGGGCCGGAGGCGCCATAATAGCCGGCCTCGCCGTCATAGGCGGGGGCGGGCAGGGCACGCCGGTACTGGGAGCCGCTGCTGCGCGGACGGTTCGCCGAGAACATCAGCCAGCCCACCCCGGCGCCGATCAGCAGGATCGGAAGCGGGTTGTCGCGCACCGCCTGGCCGAGATTGCGGACGAAATCCGCCCCGCCCGAATCGCGGGCGTAGTCGAGGACCTGTTCGAAGACCTGGCCGGGGGAGGCGCGGTCGCGCAGCTCCTCCAGCGTCCCGGTCAGCCTGGCGCGGGTGTTCTCGACCTCGCGCTCGATCTCCGCGCTGGAGCGATTGCCGGGATCCGTTGTGCTGTCGCTCATCGAATCTGCTCCTTCGCCGTCTGCGCATCGCGCGAGATCTGCTCGGTGGTGCGTTCGGGCATGAGATTGGACACCTTCAGTTGCGATATGCCGCTACGCACCAGCGCGTAGCCGATCAGCGCGCCGACCGCGGCCACGATCAGCCGCGACCAGCCCTCGGCCAGGCCGAGCCAGTTCAGCAGCGACACTGCCGCGAAGAGCAGGACGACGAGCGAGGCCAGCAGCAGCCCGGCCCCCGCGGCCAGCGGCGCGATCGCGCCGGCCGCCTGGCCGAATTTCTCGCTCATCTCCGCCTGGGCGAGCTGGATCTCCTTACGGAACAGGGTGGAGATCTGGCCGATCGCGGTGCTGAGCAGTTCCGGCATCGAGCGGTTGCTGTCCGGCGGCCGGTCGCTTCCGGGCGGGCGGTTCAAGTCGGAAGGCATGGCCGTTCCTCCCTATCTTATGCGGTGCCGCCCTGCGGGCCGCTGCGGTTCGCCGGCTGCGCCGCGGCGCCGCCGAGGGTCGCAGCCGGGCCGGTCGCCGGATGGGGCGAAACCGTCATGTCGTCCGGAAGGCCCGACGTGCCGGATGTCCCGCCCGTTCCCGTCGTGCTGCTCGGCCCCGTCGCCCCGGTGCTGCCGGGTACCCAGCCCGGCGCGCCCATGGCCGAGCTCCTGGGCGTGGCGATGTCGCCGCGTGACGGCTCGCCATACATCCGGGCGCGGTGGCTCCGCTCCGCCTCCCCGTGCGGGGCGGAGCTGCGGGCGAAGCGGGCCAGGGCGAAGCCGGCCAGCACCGCCGCGCCGAAGAAGGCGACCGGCTGGCGCCGGGCCAGCTCCTCCGCCCGGCCGATCAGCTCGCCCGGGCTGCGCTCGCGCAGGGCGCGGGCCAGGCCGTCAATCGAGGAGGCGGCCTCATGCACGTAGTGGGCGATCTGGGGCGAGACATCCTGCAACTGATCGGCAGCGCGGTGGGTGGCCTCGGCCAGCCCCCTGGCCTGCTCGGCCCCGGCCTGCTTCTGCTCCTCGGCGAAGCTGCCGGCGCGCTCGCGGGCGGCCTCGATCACGCCGCTGCCCTCTGACTTGATGTCCTGCACAGCGCCGGCCGCCTCGTCGCGCAGCCGGCCGGCGGCGTCCTTGGCCTGGGCCCCCATGTCCGAGGCCGCGGCCTGGGCCTCGCTGCCCGCCTGCCGAAGCGTGTCGGCGGGGTTGTCGGTCGAATGCCGGGTCTGATCGTCCGGCCCCTTGGCGCCACTCATCTTGCGCCTCCTCTTCCTGCTGCGGACCTGCAATCGGCATCCGGGGACGCCGTATGGCGCAGGGAGAACAGTCTTGAGGCACCGCCGTTCCGACCTCCGGCGGTGAAGTCTCGCGGGGGCGGCGGGCGGTTGAATCCCGCTCCGGTCCTTTCCCCTGCACCCCCCAGCGGCTAGGCTGCGGGTCCCGATGACCCGCCTCGACCGTTACATATTCCGGCAGCTCATCCTGGCCCTGCTCGCCGTCACCACCGGATTGGCGGCGCTGGTCTGGCTGACCCAGTCGCTCCGCTTCATCGAGCTGGTGCTGGACCGCGGCCTGTCCTTCATGGTCTTCATCGAGCTGACCGGCCTGCTGCTGCCCAGCTTCTTCGCGGTCATCCTGCCGATCACCACCTTCGTCGTGGCGCTCTTCGTCTATGTGCGGCTGGCGGTGGACCGGGAGCTGGTGGTGATGCGCGCCGCCGGGCTCTCGCAATGGCAGCTGGCGCGGCCGGCGATCCTGCTCTCGCTGCTCTCGGTTGGGACCTGCTACGCGCTCAATCTCTGGCTGGTGCCGCAGAGCCAGGCCGCCTTCCGCGCCTGGCAATTCGAGATCCGCAACGAGCTGGCCGCCATCCTGGTGCAGGAGGGGGTGTTCAGCTCGGTTGGCGACGACCTGACAGTCTATGCCCGCTACCGCGACCCGGACGGCACCCTGCGCGGCATCCTGCTGCATGATGCGCGGGAGAAGGGGGCGCCGGTGACGATTCTGGCCGAGGCCGGGCGCATCACCTCCACCCCCAACGGGCCGCGTGTGACGCTGGAGAACGGCCAGCGCCAGCAGGTGGAGCGGGTGCCGCCGCCACCCGGCTCGCCCCCCGGCACGCCGCCCGGCCTGCGCCTCTCGGTCCTGTCCTTCAGCGAGAACAGCGTCGGCCTCGCCCGCAGCGCCAAGGGGGATGAGAGCCGTTACCGCAATGCCCAGGAGCGCAGCCTGGACGAGCTTCTGCACCCGGACCCGGCGGAGCAGATCCCCGACCGTGACCTGAAGCGGTTCAAGGCGGAGGCGCATCAGCGCCTGGCCGGGCCGCTGAACGCACTCGGCTTCGGGCTGGTGGCCATGGCGACCGCCCTGACCGGCCAGTTCCGCCGGCATGGCGGCGGCTTCCGGCTGTTCACCGGCATCTCCGTGGTGGTCGTGCTGCTGGCGGTCGGGCTGATGACGAACAGCCTGGCGGCACGGCAGAGCGCCATGATCCCGCTGATCTGGGTGAATGCGCTGCTGCCGGGCCTGGTTTCGGCCTGGGTGCTTTCCGGCATGCCGGGCCTGCCGCGGGCCGTCCTGCATCCGCGCCGGGCCGCACGCGGCCGCGCCGCCGCGCCGGCCGGGGGCGGCGCGTGACCCTCGCCTTCACCTTCTCGCGCTATGTGGCCCGGCGCTTCCTGGGCGCCACCGGCGCCATGCTGGCGGGGCTGACCCTGCTGGTTTCCCTGTTCGACTTCATCGAGTTGCTGCGCCGCGCCGGGACCCGGCCGGATGCCGATTTCGCCCTGGTGGCGCAGATCGCCGGGCTCCGGCTGCCCTTCATCGCGCTGCAGATCCTGCCCTTCGCCATCCTGCTCGGCGGCATCCTGGCCTTCTGGCGGCTGACCCGCTCCTCGGAGCTGGTGGTGGCGCGGGCCGCCGGCATCTCCGCCTGGGGTTTCCTCTCCGGGCCGGTGCTGGTGGCGGTGGGGTTCGGGGTGCTCGGCACGCTGGCCATCTCGCCGCTATCCTCCGCCATGCTGGCCCGGGCGGAGCGGCTGGACTATGCCTATCTGCGCAGCTCCGCCGGCCTGACCGCGCTTGCCGGCGGGCGGCTCTGGCTGCGCCAGGCGGACCGGGGGCTGGAGCCGATGGGGGTGGCGATCCTCTCCGGCCGGCCGGAGACGGAGCGGGGGGCGGCGGCGCCGAACGACTTCACCATGACGGATGTGAGCCTCTGGCGCCTCTCCGCCACCGACCGTCCGCTCGCCCGGATCGAGGCGCCGCGCGCCCGGCTGCTGCCCGGCCGCTGGGTGCTGGAGGAGGCCGTCACCTTCAATGCGGACCGCACCGCCGGGCCGCGCAGGACCATCTCCTTCCCCACCGAGCTGACGCCGGACCGGATCGAGAACAGCTTCGCCTCCCCGGACACGCTGAGCTTCTGGGCGCTGCCCGGCTTCATCTCGGTGCTGGAGCAGGCCGGCTTTTCCGCCGTGCGGCACCGGCTGCATTTCCAGGGCCTGCTGAGCCTGCCGGTGCTGGCCGCGGCCATGGCGCTGCTGGCCGCCGGCTTCTCCATGCGTCCCTCCCGCCGCGGCGGGGTGGCGCAGATGATCGGGGCGGGCGTCTCGGCCGGCTTCGCGCTCTTCGTGCTCGACAAGATCACCAGCGAGTTCGGCGAGGCCGGCTCGCTCCCCGTGGGTCTGGCCGCCTGGGCGCCGACCATCGCGGGCCTGCTGCTCGCCCTCGCCCTGCTGCTGCATCTGGAGGACGGATGAGAGACGGCACCCCGCGCGGCCGCTGGTGGAGGCCCTTCCGGGCGCCGGCCCTGGCCGGAGCGACCGCCCTGACGGCCTGGCTGGGCCTCGGCGACCCGGCCTGGGCGCAGCTCGAGGGGCCGACCATCACGCCCCGGGACGATCCCCTGTCGGCGGCGCCGCAGCCCGGGCAGTCGCCGCTGTCCGGCATCGGCGACAGGCCGGGCGTGGATACCAGCGCCCCCGTCACCTTCACGGCGGATGAGGTGGAGTATGACCGTGCGCGCGGCGTGGTCACTGCCCGCGGCCATGTCGAGGCCTGGCAGGGCGAGCGCCTGCTGCGCGCCGACGAATTCACCTATGACCGCAACACCGGCGTCGCCACCGCCCGCGGCAATGTCCAATTGCTGGAGCCGGACGGCCAGGTGCTCTTCGCCGATGTGGCGGAGCTGCGGGACCGCTTCCGCGACGGGGTGCTGACCGGCGTGCGCGCCCTGCTGGCGGCGAATGCCCGGCTGGCGGCGAACGGCGCCCGCCGCACCGACGGCACGATCAACGAGCTGGCGCGGGTGGTCTATTCCGCCTGCGACCTCTGCCCGACGGACCCGACCCGGCCGCCGCTGTGGCAGGTGCAGGCCAGGCGGGCGGTCCAGAACAAGGCGGACCAGTGGATCACCTACCGCGATGCCATGGTGCGGCTGGCCGGCATCCCGGTATTCTACACGCCCTATCTCTCGCATCCTGATCCGACCGCGCCGCGCGCCTCGGGCTTCCTCTTCCCGACGCTCGGCTTGACCCGCTTCCTCGGGCCTTTCGTGGAGACGCCCTATTTCTGGGCGATCGACGGCAGTTCCGACCTGACGATTGCGCCGCTCTTCTCCACCCGACAATACCCCAATCTCGGGCTGGAATACCGCAAGCGGTTCAATTTCGGCGAGATCAGCGCCCAGGCCTCGCTCGGCGGCTTCAACGGCAACGACACGCGCGGCCTGCCTGACGGCAAGGAGGAGTTCGCCGGCCACATCTTCGCCAAGGGCCGCTTTTCCATCGACGAGAACTGGCGCACCGGCTTCGACCTGAACCGCGCCACCAGCGAGCTGTATCTCCGCACCTTCCGCTATCAGTACCAGCGGGTGCTCACCAGCCAGGTCTATGCCGAGGGCTTCTGGGGCACCGAGGCTTATGCGCGCGCCGATGCCCGCACCTATCAGGGCCTGCGCACCATCGACGACACGCGCCTGGTGCCCTATGTGCTGCCCAACATCTATTACGAGCACGCGCCGCACAGGAAGGTGCTGGGCGGCTTCCTGACCATGGATGCCGGGCTGCTTGGCATCTACCGCGATATCGGCAGCATGACCCAGCGCATCGCCACGCGCGTCACCTGGGAGCGGCCGGAGGTGGACCGCTTCGGCGGGGTCTGGACCTTCAAGCTGCAGGGCGATGCGCTGGGCTACCGCGCCAAAGGCCAGCAGGAGCCGCCGATCAACCTGCCCGATGCCAACGGCACCCGCACGGTGGGCAATATCCGCGCCGCGGTGGACTGGCGCATGCCCTTCGTCCGCTATGCCGGCGTATGGGGCAGCCAGACCATCGAGCCGCGGGTCCAGCTTGTGACCGGCCCGCGCCAGGGCCCGCAGCAGCGCATCCCGAACGAGGACAGCATCGATTTCGAATTCACCGATGCCAACCTCTTCGCGCTGAACCGCTTCACCGGACGCGACCGCCAGGAGGGCGGCACGCGCATCGACATGGCGCTGCGCGCCGCCTGGGACTTCCGCAACGGCGGGCAGATCGAGGCGCTGGTCGGCCGCTCCTACCGTTTCGACGACAATGCCTTCAATCCTTATCCCGGCTCGGGGCTGGAGCGGCGGTTCTCGGATTATGTCGCCCGGCTGCGGGTGGCGCCGGTTTCCTGGTTTGAGATGATCGGCCGCGTTCGGCTGGATGGCGAGCGCCCGGAGGAGCGGCGGCTGCTCGATACGGTGGCCAATCTCTCGCTCGGGCCGGTCACGCTCTCGGCCGGCTATCTCTATTCGCCGCCGCTGCCCTATCTGATCCCGACGCGGGCCCGCGACGAGGTGGGCGCCGGCTTCAGCGCGCGCATCGGCGAGTACTGGCGCGTCGGCGTCAGCGGCAAATACGACCTCAGCCTCGACCGGCCGGTTCTGATCCAGGGCTCGCTCGGCTACGAGGACGAATGCTTCATCCTGGAGGGGCGCTTCATAAAGCGCTTCGCCGAGGATCCAGCGACGCAGAATCTCTATCCGGCGAACACCATCCTGCTGGTTCGGATCGGACTCAAGACGCTGGGAGAGTATTTCCTTCGCGCGATCTGAGCCGCGGGCGTGGATGCGGGCGCGGATTGGACAGGCGCGCGCGCATCCTCTAATCCGCCTCTCGCAACGGCCCGGCCAGGGCCGCCCTATTCGGGAGAACGCCATGCCCGCAACATCCATCCGCCGTCGCGGATTGCTCGCGCTTGCCGCTGCAGGCGCCGCCGCGCCGCTCGCCCATCCCGCCATCGCGCAGCAGGGCTTCCCGAACCGGCCGATCCGCATGTTCATCCCCTGGGCCCCGGGCGGCACCACGGATGTGCAGATGCGGGCGCTGTGCGACGCCGCCTCGAAGAAGACCGGCGCGACGGTGGTGCCGGACAACAAGTCCGGCGCCGGCGGCATCCTCGGCGCGCAGCAGCTCCTGAACGAGAAGCCGGACGGCTACACCCTGTCGCAGATGCCGGTCAGCGTCTTCCGCTACCCCTACATGTCCTCCCGCCCGCCTTTCGATCCGCTGGCGGATTTCAGCTACATCATCCACCTGACCGGCTACCTCTTCGGCGTGGTTGTCCGCGCCGACGCGCCCTGGAAGACCTTCCACGAATTCCTGGAGCACGCGAAGAAGAACCCCGGCAAGGTCAATTACGGTACGCCGGGCGTCGGCACCTCGCTCCACATCACCATGGAGCGGATCGCCGGCGAGAGGGGGATCGAGTGGACGCATGTTCCCTTCCGCGGCATCTCCGAGAACCTGCAGGCGCTGCTCGGCGGCCAGATCGACGCCCTGGCGGACAGCTCCGGCTGGGCGCAGCTGGTGGAGGACGGCAAGCTCCGCCTGCTGGTGGTCTGGAGCGAGGAGCGCGCCAAGCGCTTCCCGAATGTGCCGACCCTGCGGGAAGTGGGCATCGACATCGTCTCCGCATCTCCCTACGGGATCGCCGGGCCGAAGGGCATGGATCCGGGCGTGGTGAAGGCGCTGCACGACATCTTCAAGGAAGCGCTCTACGACCCGGCGCATCGTGCGGTGCTGGATCGCTTCGACATGCCGATCATGTACAAGGACTCGAAGGATTACGAGGCCTTCGTGCGCCAGCAGGTCGCGGAGGACCGGGAGATGATCCGGAAGCTCGGCCTGAAGGTGAACTGAGCCGCGCGTCGGGGCGGCCGCGGCAAGCGGCCGCCCCGGGAATGCCCCCCGGTCAGGGAGGCCGCTCCGCGGGGCCGGCGGCTATGTCGCCACCGCCGCGCTCTGCTGGGGAGTCGTCAGCCGGTCCGGGCCGTAGCGGTTGCTTCCGGCGCTTCCCTTGAGGAAGCCAAGCTCGACCAGGGCCCAGATCGAGATGCCGAAGCTGAGCAGGGAGAAGACATATCCCGCGCCCTCCCGCCCCTGGCCGAGCTGGTCCAGGATGGCCGGCACGGCATAGAACAGCAGGATCCACCAGCCCGGCTTGTCCCGGTCATGCAGCCGCCGGACGCTGGCAGCCAGGCTGACGAGCAGCCCCGACGCCATCAGGACCAGGATCAATCCCCAGGTGGCGACGAGGTCCAGCACGGCGCCGGCCACGATCAGGGCGGTGAAGTAGACGATGACCGCAAGGGAGATCAGCCAGTAGGGCTTGCGGTTCAGCCGCCCCGAGAAGCTGAGGAGGCTGCCAGGCATGCGCGCCTCCTTCCTTCTGTTGAGCCTAGTTGCTTCTTTCGGCCTCACAGCAGAAACCTTGCGGCAGAGCCCCGGAAGCGCGATCTGCGCCGCGAGGCGGCCGGAGAGGAGAGCGCATGACTGGATACACCCTCGTGATCCATGGCGGCGCCGGCACCGTCCGGCCCGAGGAGATGACCCCGGTGCGGGAGGCCGAATATCGCGCCGCGCTGCTGGCTGCGCTGACGGCCGGTGAGGGCGTGCTGGCGCAGGGTGGGCCGGCGCTGGCAGCGGTGATCGCCGCGGTGCGCAGCCTGGAGGACTGCCCGCTCTTCAATGCCGGGCGCGGCAGCACCTTCACCCATGGTGGCCGGATCGAGATGGATGCCGCGGTGATGGACGGCGCGACCCGCCGCGCCGGGGCGGTCGCCGGCGTCACCCGCATCTGCAATCCAGTGACGGCGGCACGGGCGGTGATGGAGCGCACGCCGCATGTGCTGCTGATTGGCCCCGCCGCCGATGCCTTTGCCGAGGCCGAGGGGCTGCCTCTGGAGGCGCCGGAGTATTTCCGCACCGAGCATCGCTGGGATCAATTGCAGAAGGCGCTGGCGGAACAGCGCATCGCGCTGGACCACGACATCTCCACTCGCATGGGCACGGTGGGCGCGGTGGCGCGCGACACCACGGGCAGGCTGGCAGCAGCGACCTCGACCGGTGGCATGACCAACAAGCGCGACGGCCGTGTCGGCGACAGCCCGCTGATCGGCGCCGGCACCTGGGCGGATGCGCGGGTCGCCGTCTCCTGCACCGGTGTCGGCGAGGCCTTTATCCGCTGTGCTGCGGCGCATGAGGTTTCGGCGCTGCTGCGCTACCGGGAAATGCCGGTGCAGCAGGCGGTGGAGGAGGTGGCGCTGCGCATGGTGCCCGAGTGCGGCGGCAGCGGCGGGATCATCGCCGTGGATGCGGCGGGCCTGCCGGGCATCGCCTTCGGTACGGTCGGAATGTATCGCGGCCTGCTGCGTGCCGGCACGGCGCCGGAGGTCGCGATCTACCGCTGAACGCGGCACTCCCCCGGAGTGCGCGAAGGCCCGGAGGGGGTGCCTCCGGACCTTGCGCCGTTCAGTGGCCGGTCGGGGGTCAGCCGCCGGTATGCGTCATCTGGCCGGCGAGCATCGAGCCGAACGGGGCGGCCTGGTCGTAAACGACCTGCGCATCCGCGCCGCCGCCCACCAGCTCGGCCGTCATGCCGGTCTGCAGGTGCGAGGCCGGGATCTGGCCATAGACGACCTGAAGATTGTCGCCACCACCATTGATGCTGGCCACGGCGCCCCCTACAACATTGTTGCTGGGCTGGGCATAGACCACCTTGGCTTCCGTACCGCCGCCGATCAGCCGCGGGCCGGAATCCTGCGCCTGCGCGGCACCGGCAGCACCGAGCGCAAGCACGGAAGCAAACAGAATCTTGCGAAGCATTTCTCTGATCCTTGCTGCGTGGCGCGGCATGGTGCCGCGCTCTTCGCCGCAAAAGATGCGTATCGCGGGGCCGGATGGCCAATGCGGGATCCGGATGGGCATGATTTGCCGTTTGGATCACGCCGCGGCTTCGAGGCGCTCCTGCAATTCCAGCCATTCCGTCTCCAGCGCCTCCACCTCCCGCGCAATGGCGGCGCGGCGGGCGGTGGCGCGGGTGATCAGCTCGGCATTGTTGTTGGCATAGAGGCGCGGATCGGCCAGCGCGGCGTCGATGGTGGCGGCCTCCTGCTGCAATTTCGCCAGCGCCGCCTCCACGCGCTTCAGCCTGTCGCGCAGCGGCGCGAGGGCGGTGCGGGCCTCGGCCCGTTCCCGCCGCTCATCCCGCCGGGTCGGCGCGGCATCGCTGCGCGGCGCGGGGCGTGCGCGCTCGGCCAGCAGCGCGCGGTAGTCGTCGAGGTCGCCGTCGAAGGGGCGCACCGTCCCGTCCGCCACCAGCCAGAGCCGGTCCGCCACCAACTCCACCAGATGCGGATCATGGGTGATGAGCACCACCGCCCCGCCATACTCGGCCAGCGCCTTTACCAGCGCCTCCCGCGCGTCGATGTCGAGATGGTTGGTCGGCTCGTCGAGGATGAGGAGTTGTGGTGCCTCCCGCGTGCAGAGCGCCAGCAGCAGCCGCGCCTTCTCCCCGCCGGAGCAGGCGGAGATCAGGGTGGTGGCGCGGTCCTCGTCCAGGCCGAAGCGGGCGAGCTGGGCACGGCATTGGGTTTCGGTTGCCTTCGGCAACGCCGCCTGCATGTGGGAGAGTGGCGTGCCGTCCGGATCCAGTTCCTCCGCCTGATGCTGCGCGAAATAGCCGACCTTCAGCTTGGGCGCGCGATGGATGTCGCCGGAGAGCGGCTGCAGCCGTCCCGCGAACAGCTTTGCGAGCGTGGACTTGCCGTTGCCATTGGCGCCGAGCAGGGCAATGCGGTCGTCCTGGTCCAGCCGCAGATCGAGATTGCGCAGCACCGGACGCCCGTCATAGCCCACGGCGGCGCGGCTCAGGGACAGGACGGGCGGGGGCAGGGCGACCGGCTCGGGGAAGGCGAAACGGGGTGGCGTGTCCTCCACCACCGCCTCGATCACTGGCATGCGTTCCAACGCCTTGAGGCGCGACTGCGCCTGGCGCGCCTTGGTGGCCTTGGCGCGGAAGCGGTCCACGAAGGCCTGGATGCGGGCGCGCTCGGCGGTCAGCTTCTCGTTCAGCGCCTGCTGCTGCGCCTGGCGTTCGGCACGGATCCGGACGAAATCCTCGAAGCCGCCGGAATAGAGCGTCAGCTTGCCGCGATCGAGATGCGCGATGGCATCCACGCAACGGTCCAGCAGGCCCCGGTCATGGCTGACCACGATGGCGGCGCCGGCGAAGCGGGCCAGCCAGCCCTCCAGCCACATGGTGGCTTCGAGGTCGAGATGGTTGGTCGGCTCGTCCAGCAGCAGCAGATCGGGTTCCAGGAACAGGGCGCGGGCCAGCGCCACGCGCATCCGCCAGCCGCCGGAGAATTCGGCGATGGGCCGGGCCTGCGCCGCCGCATCGAAGCCGAGCCCGGCCAGGATGGTGGCGGCGCGGGCGGGGGCGCTGTCGGCGCGGATGGCGATCAGCCGCTCATGGATCTCGCCCAGCCGGTGCGGGTCGGGATGGGTCTCCGCCTCGGCCAGCAGGGCGGTTCGTTCGGTATCGGCAGCAAGGACGGTGTCCAGCAGGCTGGCCTCGCCGGCCGGCGCCTCCTGCGCCACATGGCCGAGCCGGGCGCGGGCGGCCAGACGGATCTCGCCGCCATCCGGCTGCAATTCGCCGGTGATGGCGCGCAGCAGGGTGGACTTTCCGGCCCCGTTGCGGCCGACCAGGCCGATCTTGCGGCCGGGATCCACGGCCAGGTCCGCGCCCTCCAGCAGGGCGCGGCCGGCGATGCGGAGCGTCAGGTTGCGGATGGCGAGAACCGTCATGCGTGGCTTCTAACGCTGAGGGTGGTGGGAGGGAATGGCGGTGAGGAGCGCTGGCGAGCCTGATTCTGGCCCAGTGGTTGACAGCGCTGCATTTTAGGTTGGAGCTTTGCTGGAAATTGGCGAAATTGTCGTCTAATCTACGGTACAACGACAGTGTGATGGGGAATCCATGCTGCTCCGCTTCAGTGCGGCGAACCACCTTTCGTTGCGAGAGCCTCAGGAGCTTTCGCTCATCGCCTCTGCGCTTAAGGATAGTGAGGCAGGGTTGATCGAGTGCGGTGCGGCGCCTCGAGGGCGAGTATTACCAGTCACTGTTATTTATGGCGCCAATGCTTCAGGAAAAAGTAACGTCGCTGCAGCTCTTCGCTGGATGCGCGGTGCTGTACTATTTTCACACAGCCGTGGTAATCCAGGAGGCGGCGTTCCACGTGATCCCTTTGCTTTGGATTCTGCTTGTGGTGAGGCGCCTTCCGTTTTTGAGGCCGACTTTGTGGTTGAGGGTGTGCGTTACCACTATGGCTTTAGTGCAAATAACAAAGCGTTCTTGGATGAATACCTTTTTGCTTCCCCGCATGGGAAGCGACAAGTATTATTTGAGCGTAATGGATCGAAATTCAAATTTGGCCGAGGTTTAAAAGGCCAAAATCGGGTGATCTCTGCTCTTACGCGCGACAATAGTCTTTTTCTGTCGGCGGCAGCTCAAAACGGACATGATCATCTCTCAAAGATCGTCAATTTTTTCCAGCGCATAACGACATATTCGGTTATTTCAATTCATGGTATTTCTTTGTCTAGGCAGCTAAAGGGAAGCAAAATTGATGATCGAGTCATTAAATTCTTGTCAAATATAGGAACTGGAGTTGTTGGTTACAGAACAAAAACGATAGAAATGTCCGAGGATGATGGTCCAATTCGCAGAGAATTGGCTGCGGTTGCCGAAAGATTGAAAGCACTATACAATAATATCGATATTCAGATCGATACCGAA
>CALGVL010000083.1 GCA_937930165.1 uncultured Acetobacteraceae bacterium | reverse complement strand
CGAAGGCATTGAACACCCGCCCCACCACGCCGCCCATCAGCAGGATCGGCAGGAAGACGGCGATCAGCGACAGGGTGATCGACATGATGGTGAAGCCGATCTCCCGTGCGCCGCGGATGGCCGCCTGGAAGGGCGACATTCCCGCCTCGATATGGCGGATGATCGCCTCCAGCATCACGATGGCGTCGTCCACCACCAGGCCGACGGCGATGGTCAGGCCCAGCAGGGTCACGTTGTCGATGCCATAGCCGAGCAGATACATCAGCCCGAAGGCGACGCAGAGGCTGATCGGCACCGCGACGGTCGGGATCAGCGTCGCCCCGACGCGGCGCAGGAACAGGAAGCAGACCAGCACCACCAGCCCGATGGCGATGATCAGGCTCTCCTGCACGTCATGCACCGCGTCGCGGATGGACAGGGAGCGGTCGAGCATCACGTCGATATTGGCGCCCGGCGGCAGGGCGGCCTGGAGGGCCGGCAGGCTTGCCCTCACCCCGTCCACCACCTCCACGGTGTTGGCATCCGGCTGGCGCTGCACCGCCAGGATCAGGGCGCGCTGGCCATTGCGCCAGGAGGCCCGGCGCTCGTTCTGCACACCGTCCACCACCTGGGCGATCTCCTTCAGCCGCACCGGGGCCTGGGCGCGGCCGGCGACCACCAGATTGCCGAAGGCTTCCGCATCCTGCGGCTGCTCATTGGCGCGGAGCGTCAATTGCTGCCGGGCGTCCTCCAGCAGCCCGACCGGGGTGTTGGAATTGGCCTGGGCGATGGATTGCTGGACCATGTCGAAGGCCAGACCCATGGCGGCGATGCGGTCGGGGTCGAGCCGGACGCGCACGGAGTAGAGCTGCTCGCCATAGGTCACCACCTGCGCCACGCCGGGAACGCGCGACAGGGCCGGGGCGATGATGGTGCTGGCGATGTCGTTCAGCCGGTAGAGCGGGATGTCGCCGCCCGAGAGCGCCAGCAGGATCACCGGGGCATCCGCCGGGTTCACCTTGCGGTAGCTCGGCGGGGTGGTCATGTCGATCGGCAGGCGCCGCTGCGCCCGTGTCATCGCCGCCTGCACGTCCTGCGCCGCCGCGTCGATGTTGCGGCCGAGGACGAATTGCAGGGTGATCTGCGTCGTGTCCTGGCCGTTGATCGAGGACATCGACTCAAGGCCGGCGATGGTCGAGAATTCGCGTTCCAGCGGCAGGGCGACACTGGTGGCCATGGTCTCCGGGCTGGCGCCGGGGAAATTGGCGAAGACCGTGATGACCGGGAAATCCACCCGCGGCACCGCGGCGACCGGCAGCCTCGTATAGGCGATGATGCCGGCGATGATCGCGGCAATGGAGAGCAACCCGGTCATCACCGGGCGGCGGATGCAGAGTTCGGAGATGTTCATCCTGCCCAGTCCTCGGCCGCTACCGCGCGCTGGAGACGCGCTGCGGCACCGCGGCGTCCGGCTGGTTCCGCTCCACCACCCGTGTCCCATCGGTGACGCGCTGGGCGCCGTCCACGATCACCTTCTCCCCGGCGGCAAGCTCGCCCTTCACCACGGCGCGGCCGCCGATGGTGCGGACCAGCTCCACACTGCGCCGGCGGGCGGTCCCGTCGGGGGCGAGGACGAAGAGGAAGCGGCCCTGCTGGCCGGTCTGCACCGCCGGGGTGGCGACGGTGATCGCGTTCTCCTCCTCCCGCGGCACCAGGATCACCTGCACATACTGGCCGGGCCAGAGACGGAAATCGGCATTGTCGAAGCGCGCCTTCAGCAGGATCGTCCCGGTGGTGGTGTCCACGGCGCTGTCCACGAAGACCAGCCGGCCCTCGGCCGGCGGGGCGGTTTCCTGTTCCGCCCAGGCGCGCACCTTGGGCGTACCCTGGCGCAGGGCGGCGCGGATCTCGGGCAGCCAGCGCTCCGGCACGGCGAATTGGACCAGGATCGGATCCATCTGGGTGATGGTGGTGATCGCCGTGTTCTCCGCCTGCCGCACGAAATTGCCGACGCGCAGCGGCAGCGCGCCCAGCCTTCCGTCGATCTCCGCGGTGATGGTGGCGAATTCGATGCTGAGCCGGGTCTGGGCAATCAGCGCCTCGCCCGCCTTCACCATGGCGGCGGCGGCCAGGGCATCGGCCTGGGCCTGCTCGAAGCGCTGCTGCGCCGCATAGCCCTCGCCGCGCAGGGACTGGTAGCGCGCCCGGTCGGCCTCGGCGCGGGCCAGAAGGGCGCGATCACGGGCTAATTGTGCCTCCTGCTGCGCCAGCAGGGCCTGGTTCAGCCGGGAATCCAGGGTGAAGAGGGGCTGGCCGCGGCGGACCATCTGGCCCTCCCGCACATGCACCTCGGTGATCTGCCCATCCACCCGAGTCCGCACCGTCACCACCGATTCGGAGGCGACGATGCCATTGGCCATGATCTCGATCGGCACCGGCCCGACCTGCACCGGGTCGGTGGTGACGGGCACGGCGCCCCCGGGGGCCTGGGCCAGCGCGATGTTCCCCGGCATCAGCATCGCTGCGCAGGCGAGGAGCATCAGCATGGCTGCGCAGGCGGGGAGCAGCCTTCGCGGCAACAGGCGTCGCTTCATCCGTGTCCGTCTCTTTCCTTGGGTCCCAGATGACCCTGTCGCCGGGCGGGGCGGAGGTCCAGTTACATAGGGTTACGAAATCCGGCGTCCCCGCACCATCGGCTGAGTCCCCGTCCCACAATTGATCCTGTGCCCCGGGGGATTGGCAAGTCCCATGCCATGTGCGGTGGCGGGCCCGGCGCTACAAGCGCTCCGCATCCACGCCGCCCCGGTGCGCGCCGCTTCATGGGGCGCCTGGAACCCCTCCGGCCCCCGCCCTATGGATGGCGGGAGGTGCGGCAGGAGGCGAGGGGCGATGACCACCATCCATGTGGACGGCGATGCCTGCCCGGTGCGGGAGGAGGTGTTCCGCGTCGCCACCCGGCTCGGCCTGCCGGTGGTCGTGGTCAGCAACGGCTCCCGCCCGGCGCGGCCGCCGGGCCTGCCGAATGTGGAGACGGTGATCGTGCCGGAAGGCGCGGATGCCGCCGATGACTGGATTGCGGAGCGGATCGGGCGCGGCGATGTCTGCGTCACCGCCGACATCCCGCTCGCCGCCCGCTGCCTGGCCCGGGGCGCGCGAGCGGTCTCGCCGAAGGGGCGGGTCTGGAGCACGGACAATATCGGCGGGGCGCTGGCGGGACGGGAGGTCGCGCGGAGCCTGCGCGAGATGGGCGTCGCGACCGGCGGCCCGGCGCCGCTGACGCAGGCTGACCGCTCCCGCTTCCTGGTGGCGCTGGATGCGACGATCCAGGCGGCGCGGCGGGATGCCGCCACGCCGCCGCCGAGGCGCTGGGTGTCCTTCGAATAGCCCTCGTCTCAGCGCCCGGTCCCGGCATGCGGCGCCGGGACGGGAGCCGCGGGGTCAAGCTGCTTGGACATGGTGTTGAGATCCTGCAACTGCTCGCGCTCGCGCTCCGGCGGAGCGGCGACGCCGGCGGCGCGCTGTTGCTGCTGGATCTGGCCTTGCCGGCCCTGCAGCCCGGAAAGACCCTGCTGCCCTTGACCTTGCTGCGCCTGACCCTGTTGCCCGGCGGCCCCCTGGCCGCTTTGGCCCGAGGTCATCCCACCCCCGGAGGCTGGGGCGTTCTGTTGGGCTGCACCCGAGGTGCCGCTGCCCGACGTGCCGCCCGTGCCGCTCTGATAGGGCGCGTTGGCATTCGGCTGAGCCATGCCGGTCGTGCCGCGTCCCGTGGCCGTGCCCGCCGTGCCTGAAGCTCCGCCGCTCGTGGCGCTGCCCGCACCAGCGGAGCCTGCCGCGCCGCCCGCCGTGCCACCGGACGCACCGCCTCCACCTCCACCGCCTCCACTACCACCTCCGCCCTGCGCCAGGGCGGCCGGTGCAGCGAGCAGACCAATTGAAAGGCAGGCCACGGCAGCCAGTGTCGCACCGCGTGCGGAGCCGGGAAGCCGTCCCAGGATCATTTGGTGCACTCCTTCGGGGCGTGATGCCCCCATGACCCGGCTCAACGCGCCCGCCCGGCCCTGGATCAGGAGCAGCCGGCCCGGTCCAGGCGCTCCCGCGCGAGGGTCAGGGAGAAGCGGGCACGATCCAGGCTGCGGCGGAGGCGGGCGATGCCGGCCTCGTTGCCTGCCTGATCGGCCAAGCCGGCGGCCTCGGCGGCATGGTCGGCGGCCTGATGGCAGCCACAGCCGGAGAGCCGCCCAGCCACCTCATGCAGCCGGGCGGCGATGGCGCCGGCCGCCTCGCGTCCGGCGGTGAGGGAGGAGGAAGCGGCCGCCTCCGCCAGCATCCGGTCGGCGGTGCGCAGCCCCTCCAGCCCCAGGCCGAAGCCGCAGCGGCTCCGCTGGGCCTGGGCGGGCAGGGCGGCCAGCAGCGCCAACAGGGCGAGGCAGGCGGGCTTCACGCTGCCCCCTCCCGCCAGCCGCAGGCAGAGAGGGCCGCGCGCATATGCGGCGGGGGCGGGGCGGTGGCGTTGACCGGCGGGTCGAGTGGCAGGCTCAGGCTGCGGGCCAGCAGGTGCAGCGGGC
>CALGVL010000082.1 GCA_937930165.1 uncultured Acetobacteraceae bacterium | reverse complement strand
CCCTACACGACACTCTTCCGATCTCAACGGTTGCAAGCCTGCGCATATCCCCGCGCCAACCTAGCCCGGAAAGGCTAGCATGCAGCCAGGATGGAAGGAGGACCGGCCATGGACGATGCCCCGGCGACGGCGGAAGCAGCCCAGCCCGATGCGAAGGTACTGGCACAGATCGCGGAGCAGCTCACCCAGCTGCTGCGCCTGCGCACCCTGCCGATTGGCATGAAGCTGTTCGAGAGCCTGGAGGAAATGGAGAAGATCCCCGGCCTCCGCCGCCCGGCCAAGGGCAAGACCTTCTCCACCTGCCAGCTCGTCACCCAGGCACGCATCGCCGGCTTCACCCTTGGCATCACGCATGAGAATGTACCCGCCTTCTCCAATTGCGGCGGCGTCATCGGGCTGAACGAGCCCTCCGAACTGTATCTCTCCGGCCGCAAGATGGAGGGGGTCTGGTTCCAGAACCGCGAGGCCGCGGCGGCACACCAGGCGCAGATGCCGCGGGTGCCGGCGGGGCGCTATAACGGCCTGGTCGTCTCCCCCTTGCGCAGCGCGCGGCTCGATCCCCCGGACATCTGCCTGTTCTACGCCAATCCGGCACAGATGATCCTGTTCATCAACGGCCTGCAATGGAAGAGCTACCAGCGCTACGACTTCTCCATCACCGGCGAGAGCGCCTGCGCCGATAGCTGGGGCCATGCGCTGAAAACGCGGAAGGTGAGCCTCTCCATCCCCTGCTATGCGGAACGCCGCTATGGCGGCGTGGCGGATGACGAGTTGCTGATGGCCTGCCCGCCGCAGGATTTCGCCCGCGCGATCGAGGGCCTGCAGGGCCTGTCCAGGGCCGGGCTGCGCTATCCCATCATGCCCTACGGCCCACAGGCCGATCCGGCGGAGGGCATGGCAAGAAGCTACGCGGGCAAATCCTGAGCCGCGCCGGCGGGATCGGGTCGAAGGGTAGCTTGCGCGGCAACAGCGGCTGCCGCCATGCGTTGCGAGGCCGAACTCCACCACGGAGATATCGCCCATGCCTCCATCCGATCCCGCTCCGCAGCCCGGCACGCCGGGCCCCGAGGTCCCGCCGCAGCCTCCCTCGCCGGGTCCGGTCCCGGAACCGACCCCGATTCCGCCACAGCCACAGCCGCAGCCCGAACCGGGACCGGGACCGGAACTGCCCCCGATCAGCCCACCCGGACCGCGGGAGATGCCTCCGCCCCAGGCGGGGCGGGTCTGACACCCAGGCGGGAATTGCCGCCCGCACAGAATTGCCGCCTGTGCACAGGCATCCGCCGGCCTGTTCCGGCGTTGACCCGGAACAGGCCGCTGCGACCCGGCGGCCAGGCGCGACAAGGTCAAGAACGTCCGCGCCCGAATAGCCGGAAGGACGACAGGAAATGGGAAACCCTGAAGGCGGAGCGGCAAACAACCCCGGTAATTTTGCCAATGATCGGGAAAGGGCCGCCCGTGCTGGCCACACCGGCGGCTTGCGCCAGGGCGCGCGGAACAACCCAGGCAATTTCGCCAATGACCGCGACAAAGCCCGGGAGGCCGGCCATATCGGCGGCATGAGCCAGGGCGCCGTGAACAACCCGGGCAATTTCGCCAATGACCGCACCAGGGCGCGAGAGGCCGGCCATATCGGCGGCACGCGACAGGGCCGGGAAAACAATCCCGGCAATTTCGCCAACAACCGGGAGAAGGCCGCGGCGGCAGGCCGGATCGGCGGCCGGAACAGCCGCGGCGGCCGTACCACGGCCAGCCCCGGTGGCTCCACGCAGCACCGGGACGAAGCAGCGGAGCCAAGCCCGACAGGCGGCCAGGACCCGGTCTGAGTTCAGCCGGGGGGGGCGGCCTGCCTACTGCCTGCCCTCATCCGCCGCCGGCGGGCTGAGCAGGCGCAGCACCTCGGCATCCGACAACTGATGGAAGTCGCGGTAGAAGCCGCCGACCGAGCCGAGTTCGTGCGGTTCCAGGAGCGCCACCACCTCCACGCCGCGGGCACGGAAGCGCGCGGCGACATCGGCGGCAATCACCGGCACCGCCAGGATCACGTGCGCCGCGCCCGCGGCGGTCACCGCCTGAAGCGCGGCCGAAACCGTGGCGCCCGTGGCAACGCCGTCATCCACCAGCACCACCGCCCTGCCCTGCAGCCTCGGCGGCGGCCGGTCGCCGAGGAGAAGCGCGCGCCGCCGCGCCATCTCGTCCAATTGCCGCTCACGCTCGCGCAGGACCCAGGCAGAGCTGGCCCCGATCGCCGCCACGATCTCCTCGTTGAGGACCATCTGAGGCGGATCGCCGTCCACCAACGCGCCGATCGCCAGTTCCGGCTGGCCGGGCGCCCCGAGCTTGCGCACCAGCAGCAGTTCCAGCGGCACGCCGAGCGCCGCCGCGATCGGCGCCGCCACCGGCACGCCACCTCGCGGCAGGGCCAGCACCACGGGCCTCTCGGCAGCCAACGGAGCGAGCCGTGCGGCCAACTCGCGCCCGGCGACCTCGCGGTTCTCGATCATTGCAGCCTCCCGTATCGAGACGCCGCCCGTGCCCCATGGTTCCGGACCGGCAGCGGAGCCTGTCGCTCCGTCGGGCATTGCCGCCTGGCCGGTTCCGCAGCGGCAAACCGGCGGGGGCGGCACGGCCGGACCTGAAGCGCCGGTTCCCGCCATGCGGCCCATCCTGGCGCCGAGTCCGGCAAGGCCGGGTGTGCGGCAACCATCCCTACCTTCTCCCGCTATGCACCGCTCAGAGCGGCGTCACGCGCGCCGTCAGCACCGCGGCCTGGCCATTCTCCACCGCCTCCAGGCAGCGGCGGATCGCCCCTTCCACCTGGTCCGGCTCCGTCACGCGCTCGCCATGGGCGCCGAATGCCCTGGCCACCTCCTCGAAGCGCCTTTCGCCGCGGTCGTCGAGGCGAGCGAAAAATTTCCCCTGCTCGACGGCGACACCCTTGGGGTAGACGCGCTTGGTCGCCTCCTTCACCGCCGACCAGCCGCGATTGTCGAGGATGATGGTGAAGATCGGCAGCCCGTAATTCTGCGCCACCGCATAGACGCTGTCCGGCGCAGAGAAATGATAGCTGCCATCGCCCACGATCTGCACCACGCGGTTCCCCGGCCGCGCCAGCTTCACCCCCAGTGCCATCCCGCCGGAAAACCCCAGCCCCCCGCCGGCCAAGCCGATATAGGTGCCGGGCTTCGTCCGCACGACATGGTCCTGGACCACGCCGCCGTTGCGGATGGCCTCGTTCAGCACGATGTCCTCGGCGGCAAGCTGCCGGTTCAGCGCATCCATCAGGAAGGGCGTGCCGATGGCGTCCGGTTCACCCGGCCTGGCGGCGGCCTCCGCCAGGCGTCGCGCCCGTGCCTGGCGCGCTGGCTCCCAGCTTGCGATACGTTCGGCCACCCTGGCACGGAAGGCGGCGTCGGCGCGGGCACGGACCGCCTCCAGGACCTGGCGCAGCACGGTGGCGCAATCGCCCTGCACACGGAGATCGGCCGGGAAATTCCAGATCGGCAGGTCGCGCTTCGCCGCATCCACATCCACCTGGATCCAGCGCGTCTCCGACCGTTCCGGCATGTTGCTCGGCACCCAGGGGACGTCGGTATCCAGCAGCAGGCCGAGATCCGCCACCTCCAGCAGCGGCTTCGGGTCGAAGCCGGCGAAGCAGGGGCTGTCCGCCGGCAGGTTCATGGTGATGGGAGCATGGGAGACGACGCGGATCCCGGCTTCCCGCGCCAGTTCCTCCAGCGCCGCCACCGCCTCCGCCTTGCGCCCGAGATAGCCGACGAAGGCGACAGGATTCTCCGCCGCCATGATCTGCTGCGCGATCTCCGCCGCCACCGCCGGATCGGCGCCGCCCGCCTGCACCGGGCCGTAGCGGGAGGGCGGAAAGGAGCGGACCATCTCCTCCTCGATCTCCTCCGCCAGCGTCTCGCGCGGCAGGGTGAGGAAGACGGGGCCGGCCGGCTCGCTCTGCATCATCGCATAGCCGCGGGAGAGCAGCTCCTTCGCCACCACGCCGGAGGGCAGGCAGTATTCCCATTTCACATAGGGCCGCACGATGCTGCCGATATCGTAGGGATCCTGGACGAAATGCACATAGGTGTCGCGCGATCCGGTCAGCTCGCCACGCGTGGTGAAGGGGGCACGCCCAGCCATCAGGAAGACCGGCACCCGGCCGCGGCAGAGATTGTGCATCGCCATCGCCGCATTCGCCGTGCCGGCATCCACATGCACCAGCACCGCCTGCCCTCGCCCGGTCATCATCGCATAGCCGCCGGCCATATGGACCGCGACATTC
The DNA here is from genome assembly GCA_937930165.1 of uncultured Acetobacteraceae bacterium. Lineage (GTDB taxonomy): Bacteria > Pseudomonadota > Alphaproteobacteria > Acetobacterales > Acetobacteraceae > CALGVL01. Next base: position 825 of record CALGVL010000082.1, on the reverse strand, counting down.
TCATGTGGGCAGATGATGGCGGGCGGGCGCCGCCGGTTGCTTCGGTCCCAGCGCGCCATCTCCTCGATCAGCGAGACGTGGTCGGTGCCGAGATTGCAGAAGAGGTAGTCGATTCCGAGTTCGCAGAGCCCTTCGAGGAAATAATGCGCAGCGCTGAGGCGGGCCATTCGGGACCTCGTTCCGCTGTTCCTGGACGTCCGTGCGAAGCCTCGGACCCTGCGGGCTTGCTGTCAAACCCCCAAGGGATTCTAATCCCCCCGAAAAGGAGGCAACGCCATGGGACCGCTGAAGGGTCTGCGCATCCTGGAATTCGCCGGCATCGGCCCTGGCCCCTTCTGCGGCATGTTGCTGGCCGATCTCGGCGCCGAGGTGATACGGATAGACCGGAAGGAAGGGCCACCCGGCACGCGGCAGGACTTCGTCGGACGCGGCCGCCGCTCCCTGGCGCTGGACCTGAAGTCGCCAGCCGCCGTCCAGGCCGCGCTGCGGCTGGTGGAAGGCGCCGATGCGCTGATCGAGGGCTTCCGCCCCGGCGTGATGGAGCGGCTGGGGCTGGGGCCGGAAGCCTGCCTCGCCCGCAACCCGCGCCTCGTCTATGGCCGCATGACCGGCTGGGGGCAGGACGGGCCGCTGGCCCAGGCGGCGGGGCACGACATCAACTACATCGCCCTCACCGGCGCGCTCTGGTCCATTGGCAGGCCAGGGGAGCGGCCGGTGCCACCACTCAACCTCGTGGGCGACTATGGCGGCGGCGGAATGCTGCTGGCGCTGGGCATGCTGGCGGCACTGCTGGAGGCGAAGGGCTCCGGTCGCGGCCAGGTAGTG
>CALGVL010000081.1 GCA_937930165.1 uncultured Acetobacteraceae bacterium | reverse complement strand
CCCCGCCATCCTCGTCACCCATGCCTATGAAGGCGGCCATCCCGACCATGACGCGGCGGCTTTCGCCGTGCATGCCGCGCTGCGCCTGCTCGGGCCGCCGCGCCCGCTTCTCCTGGAGATGACCTGCTACCATGCGGGGCCGGAGGGCGTGGTGCTCAGCTGCTTCCTCCCAGCGAAGGGCTGCGATCCGGTGGCGATCACCCTCTCCCTGCAGGCGCGCGCGCTGAAGCGGCGGATGATCGGCTGCTTCGCCACACAGCGGGAGGTCCTGGCCCCCTTCCCGACGGATGCCGAAAGCCTGCGCCCGGCAGCATGCCACGATTTCGCCCGGCCGCCACATCCGGGCCGCCTGCATTATGAGAATTTCCCCTGGGGCATGACCGGCGAGCGCTTCCGCCACCTCGCTGCCCAGGCCCTGCAAGAGCTTGGCATGGGAGCCGCACCCTGAGCCTCACCGTCCTGCAGGTTGCCTATCCCTTCGCTCCCATCGGCCCGGATGCCGTGGGCGGCGCGGAGCAGGTGCTGACCCGGCTCGACCATGCCCTGCCGCGGCTGGGCCATCACTCGGTCGTGGTGGCCTGCGAGGGCTCCGCTGCTGCCGGTCCGCTGATCGCGACGCCGCTGCCCGCAGGCCCCATCTCCGATGCCGCGCGCCAGGCCGCATGGGCTGCGCATCGCCACAACATCGAGGATGCGCTGGACCGGCATGCGGTGGACCTCGTGCACATGCACGGGCTGGACTTCCACAACTACTTGCCGCCGCCCGGCGTGCCGGTGCTGGTCACGCTGCACCTGCCGCCCGCCTGGTATCAGCCGCATATCTTCCGGCCAGGGCGGCCGGATACCTGGCTGCACGCGGTCTCCTGGTCGCAGCACCGCGCCTGCCCGCCATCCCCTGCCCTGCTGCCGCCGGTTGGGAACGGCGTGCCAGTGGAGGAATTGCCGGCCCGGGTCTCGCGCCATGACTTCGCCCTTTGCCTCGGCCGCATCTGCCCGGAGAAGAACCAGCACCAGGCGCTGGAGGCTGGCAGCATCGCCGGCCTGCCCGTGCTGCTCGGCGGCCAGGTCTTCCCCTATGCGAAGCATGAGCGCTACTGGCGCGATGCCGTCGCGCCGCTGCTGGCGCGCGGGCCGCACCGATTCCTGGGCCCGGTCGGCTTCGTGCGCAAGCGCCGGCTGCTGAGCGCGGCCCGCTGTCTCCTCTCCACCAGCCTGGCACCGGAAACCAGCTCGCTTGTGGCGATGGAGGCTTTGGCCTGCGGCACGCCCGTCATCGCCTTTCCCTCCGGCGCGCTGCCCGAGATCGTCGAGCATGGCGTCACCGGCTTCCTCGTGGACAACCCGCGCGAAATGGCGCAGGCGATCCGGGACACCGCGAGCCTGGATCCGGAGGCCTGCCGTGCCGCCGCGCGCCGGCGCTTTTCCGCCGCGGCGATGGTGGCGCGCTATCTCGGTCTCTATGCCCGGCTGATGCGGCGGGAGCATCCCCATGCCGCTACCGGCTGAATCACCGCTGCGCATCCAGCAGGCGACCACAACGGAAGAGCTGGAGCGGCTGCGGCCGGACTGGGCCAGGCTCTGGGCGTTGGTGCCCACCGCCACGCCCTTCCAGTCGCCGGAATGGCTGATTCCCTGGTGGCGGCATATCGGCGAGGGCGAACTGTTCAGCCTCGCCATCCGGGATGGCGGCGAGCTCATCGGCTTGCTGCCTCTCTATGTCTACACCCCCCCGGATGGTGGCGGGCGCCGCCTCCTCCCGCTCGGCATCGGCACCACCGATTACCTGGACGCTCTGGTCGCGCCGGGGCGCGAGGACGAGGTGATGGGCCTCGCCTTCCGCCATCTCGCCGGCCGGCGGGACCGCTTCGACAGCTGCGAATGGCCGCAGCTCCGCCCCGGCTCGCCGCTGCTGGAGGCGCCCGCGCCGGCCGGCTGGACGGACCGGACCGACCCGGCCGATCCCTGCCCGGTCCTGTACCTGCCTCACAGCTTCGACGCGCTCGGCACCGTCGTATCCCGCAAGACGCTGCGCGACCTGCGGACCGTCCGCAAGCGCGCCGAACAGGCGGGCGCGGTGCGCTGGGAAAGCGCCGGGGAGCGGAACCTGGACGAGCTTCTCGATGCCCTGCTGCGCCTGCATGCGGCGCGCTGGGCGACGAGGCAGGAAGCCGGCGTGCTCGCCTCCCCCGCCGTGCAGGCGGCGCATCGCGAGGCGCTGCCGGGGCTGCTGCGGCGCGGCCTCCTGCGCTTCGATGCGCTGCGCCTGGACGGCGAGATCATCGCCGCGCTCTATGCGCTGGCGGATCCGCCGGGACGGGCGGAGCGGCGCCTCTATTTCTACCTCGGCGGCTTCGATCCGGCGCGCGAGCGGCTCAGTCCCGGAATGCTGCTGGTCGGGCATGCGATCGAGCAGGCCATCGCCGAGGGCATCGCCATTGCCGACTTCCTGCGGGGGCAGGAGCGCTACAAGTATTTCTGGGGCGCGGAGGACACCCCCACCTTCCGCCGCATCCTGGCGCCACCGGCGGAGGGAGAGCCGTGATGCGCAGCCTGTTGATCGTGCTGGACAGCGTCGGCGTCGGCGGGGCGCCAGATGCGGCGCAATACGGGGATGAGGGCGCGGACACGCTCGGCCATCTGCACCGGCATGCCCAGCTGCGCCTCCCCGTGCTCTGGTCGCTCGGCCTCGGCCGCATCATGGGGGTGGAGATGGATGGCGTGCCGCAGGCCAGGCATGGCCGGATGCGGGAACGCTCGGCCGGCAAGGACAGCACCACCGGGCATTGGGAGATCGCCGGCATCGTGCTCGACCAACCCTTTGCCCTCTTCGACCGGTTCCCCGATGCGCTGGTCGGGGCGATCGAGCGCGAGGCCGGCATCCGCTTCATCGGCAACCTCCCCGCCAGCGGCACGCAGATCATCGCCGATCTGGGTGAGGAGCATCTGCGCACCGGCTGCCCCATCCTCTACACTTCCGCCGATTCTGTGCTGCAGATCGCGGCGCATGAGGAGGTGATCCCGGTGGACCGCCTCTATGCGATCTGCGAGGTGGCGCGCCGGCATGCCGATGCCTGCCGCATCGGCCGCATCATCGCCCGCCCGTTCATCGGCAGGCCAGGCGCTTTCGCCCGCACGGCGCGGCGGCACGACTTCTCCATGCGGCCGCCGCCCACCGTGCTGGATGCGATCAGCGGCGCAGGGCTGCCGGTTAAGGCCATCGGCAAGGTCGCGGACCTCTTCGCCAGCCGCGGTATCACGGAATCGCACCCGACGGAATCGAATGTCGACGGCATGCTCCAGACCGAGGCCCTGTGGCGTGGCACCGAAGCGGGCCTGGTCTTCACCAACCTGCTAGATTTCGACACGGTCTACGGGCACCGGCGCGACCCGCGGGGCTATGCGCGTGCGCTGCGTGAATTCGATGACTGGCTGGGCCGCTTCCTGCCCCGCTGCGGGCCGGAGGACCTCGTCATCATCACCGCCGATCACGGCAACGACCCGACCTTCCGCGGCACCGACCACACGCGGGAGGAAGTGCCGCTGATCGTCCTGCACGGCTCCCGCTGCGACGCGCTCGGCACGCGCGAGAGCTTTGCCGATGTCGCCGCAACCCTCGCCGAATTCTTCGGGCTCCGGCCCTGGCGGGCCGGCGTTTCCTTCCTGTCCTGACGGGAGGACCGCATGGCGGATGATCCGGCCGCCGCTCGCCTGTCGCAGCTGCCCGCCGCCATGCACACGGTGCTGCTGGACTGCCTGGATGGCGGCATCTCCGCGCCGGTCGCGCTGATGCGCCTGATGCTGTCCGGGATGCCGGCGGCGGCGGTGATCGCCACGCTGGAAGCCATCCAGGCGGACATGCCGGAGGATGCTCGGCTCAAGGAGCTGTTCACGCAGGCACGGCAGCGGCAGGACGGTCTCGCCCTTCTGGAGCGCATGGTCCGCTCCGGTTCGGAGCACCACCCGGCGCCATCCGCCGAGGCCGGGATCGCCGCCAGCCGCGCCATGTTCGACCGGCTGGTCCGCATCAGCCCGGAGGCGAGCGTCGCCGCCTATTCCCTAGGCGATCCGCTGCTGCTTGACGCGGCGACACGCGAGATCCTGGCCTGGCTGCATGGCTTAGGCCTGCTGGAAGGACGCCCGGAGGTGCTGGACCTCGGCTGCGGCATCGGGCGGCTGGCCGCGGCGCTGGCGCCGCATGCCGGCAGCGTGCTTGGCCTCGATGTCTCGCCCGGCATGGTGGAGGCGGCGCGGGCACGCTGCGCCGGGCTGGCCGGGCTCCGCTTCGAGACATGCTCCGGCCATGACCTCGCGCCGCAGCAGGACGCCAGTTTCGACCTGGTGCTCGCCGCCGATGTCTTTCCCTATCTCGTCCAGGCTGGCCTCGACCTCGCGGAACGGCATGTGGCGGAGGCGGCCCGTATCCTCCGGCCGGGCGGTAGCCTGGTGATCCTGAATTTCAGCTATCGCGGCACGGAGGCGGACCGCTCCGACCTCGGGCGCATGGCGAGGCGGGCGGGCCTTGTCGTCCTGCGCGACGGGGTGCGGGAATTGCCGCTCTGGGACGGGCTCGCCTTCTGGCTGCGCCGTCCGTAGCGCTCCGGTCGGCTACGCCTGGGCGGCGCCACGATCACACAATTGCGACCTTGCCGCGGAATCCCTGGCCGGTGCCGGATCAGGCCCTGGTCGCGAGCGGGTCCCGTTCCGCATCCATCCTGCATCCGGCCAAGTCGCGCGGCGTTGCCTTTGCGCGGGCGCCAATGCCGGCTGCCGAGGCCGTCCCCGGCGCGGCCCGATCAAGACCAGATTCGCGGCGGCCTGCGCAATGACAGGAGAGGACGATGGCAGGACAGGGCGAAAAAGGCACCAGCAAGCACGGCCGCAAGGACATCGGAGAATCCCGGTCACATCACGAAGGGCAGCAGAGCGATTTGCTGCGCTCCAGGCAAGGCAGCGAGCACCACTCCTCCGAAGCGGGCCGCAGTGGCGGCGAGCATCGGTCCGGACAGGGGAGCAGCGGCTCCGGGAGCGAGTCGCTGAAGGAGCGCGAGTACCGCGACGCGCAGGGCAACATCCACCACCACACCAAAACCCAGGGGGAGCAGCACGGAAAGGACAAGAAGTAGCTCAGGGTGAATCCGATCGGCGATGCGAAGGGCTTCGGCCTGAACCGGGTTCGCCGCAGCATCGAGCCCGGCCCCTTCCGCTCCTGGGACGACCTCAGAACGGCCGCGGCCACGATCGGCGGCGAGCGCAACCCCTCGCGCCAGCCCTGCCGCCTGCGGGACATGTCGGGCCGCCCCGCCCGGTGGGGTGGCTGCTTCCGTAGCTGACGTTTCGTCGTGGACAGGCCGCTCCCGAAGGCGGGATGCGCGCCGGGCGAAAGGAGGGCGTGCGATGGCAGAGCTAGTCGTGGTCGGGTTCGGCAACCCGCATGAGGCGGATCGCGTCCTCACGGAACTGACGCGCCTGCAGCGGGAATACCTGATTGATCTGGAGGATGCGGTAGTCGCCATCCGTGGTCCGGATGGCAAGCTGCAACTGAAGCAAAGCATGAATCTCGTGGGCGCCGGCGCCGCCTCGGGCGGCCTCTGGGGCGCCATGTGGGGCTCGCTGGTCGGCCTGCTGTTCCTGAACCCGCTGCTCGGCCTGGTCACCGGGGGCGCGCTCGGTGCAGGGGCCGGCGCGCTGTCGGGCAGCCTGACCGACTATGGAATCAACGACGACTTCATCCGCTCGATCGGCAATACGTTGCAGCCGAACAGCTCGGCGCTCTTCGTGCTGGTGCGTAAGGCGCAGCCGGAGAAGGTCCTGGCGGAGCTGTCGCAGTTCCGCGGCCGGGTTCTCCGCTCCTCGCTCTCGCCCGAGCAGGAGGCGCGCCTCCAGGCCGTGATCTCCGGCGCCGCCGTCACCATGCCCGGCAGCGCGCCGGGCAGTGGCCTGTCCCCCACGGCGGACAGCCCCAAGCCGCATGGCGATCCCTTGGCCGGGCGACCGTCCGGCCCCGAGATGCAGCGCGGCTGAGGCCTGCCGCCGCAGACGGCGCTACGGCGCCGCCTCGGGCGGCGGCACGCTGCCCGGGCGC
>CALGVL010000080.1 GCA_937930165.1 uncultured Acetobacteraceae bacterium | reverse complement strand
GGACTACGCCTTGATGATTGTGCATTGAATGGGAGCGGGTGGAGGGGATAATGAAACTAAGGATATGCTTCCTTGTCACGGCAGTGACACTGGGCGCTTGCGCCAACAATTCAACTACAGAGCAACGTGATTTTACCGGAGAGAGCACGAACACGCTTTGCCGTGAGTGGCTAGGTAATTCTGATGAAAGCCAAAGGCAGGCGGCTGCGAACCTACTAGTTCGCCGAGGAGCTTCCGTCGACAAATGTCAACGGCTGATGGCTAATGATCGAGCCATCGTCACAGGCATCGCTATCGCTGGAGTTGCGGCTGCCGCTGGAGCGCCTGGCGCGCTGAAGCGGCCCGGTCGGCGGAGGGCCGGATGGCCCGGAGCCGTGGAGCGGCCCGCCCAACAGGCAAGGCGGGCGCCGGTCAGCGCCAGCGGCGGTGCATCCAGAGCCACTGGCCGGGATGCTCCCGCACCCAGCCCTCGACGATGCGGTTGATCAGCGCCGTCGCGGCCTCGACATCCACGCGGCCCTGGGCGTCGCGGGGCAGGGCGATGGCCTCGGTCAGCTCCAGGCGGAAGCCACCGCCCGGCAGGCGGATGGCGCGGGCGCCGTGCACCGGGCAGTCGAAGCGCCGGGCCAAACGGGCCAGCAGGGGGTTGCTGGATGCCGGGCGGCCGAGGAAGTCCAGGCGCGGGCCGCGGCCGAAGCGCTGATCCACCAGCATGCCGACGTGTTTGCCCGCATCCAGTGCCTCCGCCATGCGAATGGGCGCGGTAAGGCCGGCCGGGATCAGCTCCCCCATGCTGTCCTGGCGCAGCGCCAGGATGTCGCGCGCCACCGCGGCGTTGTTCGGCCGGCGGTAGAGCACGGCAGCGGCAAGCCCGTGCCGGGCCGCGGCGATGGCGGGCAATTCCCAATTGGCCAGATGCGCGGCGAAGATCAGTGCCGGCTTGCCGTCATCCCGCAATTCCTCGAAGCGGGTGATCACCTCCGGCGATGCCTTGATGCGACCTGCCTCCGGCCGGTTGAGATCCAGGTCCCAGATCCGGTCCATGTGTACGTATTCGCAGGCGGTGCGGCCGAGATTGTCCCATGCTTCGCGCGCGATGCGGTGGTGTTCGGCAGGCGGCAGGTCGGGGAAGGCATGGCGGATATTGTCCAGTGCCACCCGATGCACCGGCAGCAGCGGGCCAAGATTGCGCGCGACGAAGCCGCCAAGCGCCGCTGCGCGGTCCGGCCCCAGGGCGCGCAGCAGGCTGAAGGCGCCGCGCACCAGTGCCGCGACCAGGGCATCCGCAAGCCGGCGCAGCATGGCCTAGAGCGTCACCACGATCTTGCCGAAGACCTGCCGCGACTCCAGCCGGCGCAGCGCCACTTCGAAGCCGTCCAGCGGCGTTACGGTGTCCAGCACGGGACGCAGGCCGCCTGCCATCTTCGCCAGCCCGTCCACCACATTGCGCAGCGAGGCGCCGAAACTGCCGATGATGCGGAGCTGCCGCTGGAACAGCATCATCAGATTGGTCTCCGCCGAGACGCCGCTGGTGCTGCCGCAGGTCACCAGCCGCCCGCCCGTGCGGAGGGAGAGCAGCGATCCGGCCCAGGTGGCGGCGCCGACATGCTCGAACGCCACATCCACGCCGCGCTTGCCGGTGACGCGGCGGGCTACGCTCTCGAAGCGATCGGTCGTGTAGTTCACCACATGGTCGGCGCCGAGTTCGCGCATGCGCGCGCATTTCTCATCCGATCCGGCGGTGGCGATGACGGTGCAGCCGATCGCCTTGGCAAGCCGGATCGCGGCCGTGCCGATGCCGGAGCCGCCGGCCTGGATCAGGATGGTCTCGCCCGGCTCCAGCTTCGCATTGTCGAACAGCATGTGCTCGACGGTTGCGAAGGTGATGGCGGCGCAGGCCGCGTCCTCCAGCGCCACGCCCTCGGGTACCGGCACGGCCAGCCGCGCCCGGACATTCACCAATTCCTGCGCGAAGCCGTCCAGGTGGAAGCCCAGGATGCCGGTGACATTCTCGCAGAGATTGTCACGGCCCTCGCGGCAGGCGCGGCAATGCCCACAGGTGAGCGCGCCATAGGGCACGGCGCGCTGGCCGAGGCGCCAGCCCGCGACGCCGGGGCCGATGGCGATGACCTCGCCCACCGCCTCCGCGCCCACCACCAGCGGCAGCTTGCGCCTGGCGAAGGCCATGCCGCGCCAGCCCCAGACATCGATATGGTTCAGCGCGACGGCGCGGATGCGGAGCTGCAATTCGCCCGGACCGGGCGGCGACGGCGGCGGGAGTTCGGCCAGCCGGGTGTCGCGGTCACCGAGAAGCTGGAGGGCACGCATCGCGGTCAGGCCGGCTCCGCGCCGAGGACCAGGCAGACATTCTGCCCGCCGAAGCCGAAGGAATTGGACAGCACCCGCATCACCCTGGCGTTGCGTGTGACATTCGGCACCACATCCAGCGGGATGGCGGGATCGGGCGTCTCGTAATTGATGGTAGGTGGCAGGCGCTGGTCGCGGATGGTCAGCAGGCTGAACACCGCCTCGATCGCCCCGGCGGCGGAGAGGCTGTGGCCGATCATGGACTTGTTGGAGGAGATCGGCGGCGGCTGCTCGCCGAAGACGGCGAGCATTCCCAGCGCCTCCATCCTGTCATTCTCCGGCGTGCTGGTGCCATGGGCGTTCACGTAATCGATCTGCCCCGGCTCCAGCCCCGCATCGGCGATGGCCGCGCGCATGGCGCCGATGATGGCGCTGCCATCCGGGTTGCTGCGGGTGCGGTGGAAGCTGTCGGCGCGCTCGCCGCAGCCCAGCACCAGGCCGAGCACCTTTGCGCCGCGCGCGCGTGCGCTGTCCAGGCTCTCCAGCACCAGGGCCGCTCCGCCTTCGGCGATGACGAAGCCGTCGCGTGTCTTGTCGAAGGGGCGGGATGCCTTGGCGGGCTCCTCGTTGCGCGTGGACAGGGCGGAGAGCAGGGAGAAGCGGATCAGCGTTTCCGCCGAAAGGCTGCCCTCCGCGCCGATGCAGAGCGCCGCCTCCGCCTCGCCCCGCTGGATCGCCTCGACGCCCAGTTGGATGGCGGAGCCGCCGGTGGCGCAGGCGGTGGAGAGCGAGATCGGCGCGCCGCGCGTGCCGAAGCGGTCAGCGAGCCTGGCGCCGACCCCGGCGAAGAGGAAGCTCTCGAACAGCTCCGGCCGGCGCCCCGCCGCCTCGATCATGGCGGGGTAGCGGCCCTCGCCGGCGCGGCGAGCGAATTCCAGGCGGTTCGGCCACTCCACCTCGATCGGCGGCATGCCGAGGAAGAGCGGCCCCGGAAAGCATCCCTTCCCGCCGATGCCGGCGCCGGCCAGTGCCTCCTCGGCTGCAAGCATGGCGTAGCGCTCGACCCGCGCGGGGGAGGAGAGGGGTTCCCCCCTCTGGTCCTCCGGCAGTTCCACGCAGCCGGCGATGCCCGTCTTGATATGCCCGGTCGGGAAGCGGGCGATGCGGCGGATGCCGGAGCGGCCGGCGAGCAGACCGGCCCAGCTCTCGGCCACGCCGAAGCCGAGCGGCGTTACCATCCCCATGCCCGTGACCGCGATCAGCGGCCGCCCAAGATGATCGCGAGTCGCGCTCATGCGGCGCCTCCGACCGGCTCCACCAGGGCCAGCGCCTCGCCGCGCCAGAGGCCGAAGCCGGTGACCAGGATCTGCGGCGGTGCGCTCTCCTGCCCCAGTGCCAGGGCGGCGAGGGCGAGGTTGGCGGGGAAGGCGGCTTCCACTGCATGGCCGATCAGGTCCGCCGTGTGCCGCACCGGGCCCTGGGCCGGGCCGGCATCCCGCAGATCGGCCAGGAAGCCGCGCTCTTCCGCCAGCGGCTCCGCGACGCCGCTGGCGCCGGAGATCACCGCATAGCCGTCCCGCAGCAGCGGGCGGATGCGGTCGGCGAGCGCGTTGGCGGAGGCGCGGACCGTGTCCTCCCCCCGCCGCCGCGCCGCGCCGGTGGCAAGCGCGGTGATGCGCGCCAGCCCGCGGGCGCCGCGCGCCCTGGCATGGGATTCCGTCTCCAGCACCAGGAAGGCGCCGGCGGTGCCAAGGACGGCGCCGCCGCCCCGCTCCATCCGCTCGGCCATGGGCGCCCAGGCGCCGCGCCAGAGCGCACCGCCCATGGAGTAGAGCAACAGCATGTCCCAGCGTCCGGCGAGATAGGCGCCGCCGACCAGGGCAATCCCGCCCCGCCCTTCCGCCAGCCGTGCCGCCGCGATCCGCACCGCATCGGCCGCCGCCTGCTCCTCTCCCATGAAGGTGCGGGAGGAGCCGGTGACGCCATGCACCACGGAGATGTTGCCGGCCAGCAGGTTCGGCAGTTGCGCCAGGAAGAGGGTCGGCCGCAGCCCGTTCGCCAGCCGCTGGTTCAGCAGCGGCGCTGCCTCGGCCGGGGGCAAGGGGGCAAGGTCCGCCGCGATCGCCTCGTCCAGCCGGGGGTCGCGCTCCCCGCCGCCGGCGGCGACCATCAGATGCATGTTGGAGACGAGATCCCGCGCCCCGGCATCGTCGATGGCCAGCCCGGCGGCATAGGTGCCGAGGCGCTGCCACGCTTCCATCTGCCGCTGGTCGCTCCGCTTCGGGATCTGCCGCTCGATCTCCAGCGCCGGGAGGGGATGCACCGGGAAGGGGGCGAAGCCCGTCTTGTCCAGCACGGGCCTCGCCGCCGGCTCCGAGAGGGCGGCCAGATGCGGCGCCGCGCCCTCGCCGAGCGAGGAAGCAAGACCGATGCCGGTGATCCAGACGGGCTCGGTCATGCCGGGACCGCTCCGGTGAGGCCGATGCGCGCCGCCTGGGCGCGCAACGTGGCCTCCAGCTCCGGCGCCGGGAAGGGCAGGGTGCGCAGGGTCAGTTCGGCATCGCAGATGCGCTTGCCGTCCGCGCTGACGCGGCCGGCGGTGATCGCGTAGCCGGAACCGTCATGAACCAATGTCGCCTCGATCGTCAGCAGCGTGCCGGGGGTGACCCAGCTCCGCAGCTTTGCCTCCCGCACCGCGGCCAGGAAGGGCATGCGGGTGAAATTGTTGCGCGCCATCAGCAGGTAGCCGGAGGCCTGCGCCATGGTCTCCACCAGCAGCACGCCGGGGACGAGCGGGTGGCCGGGGAAATGTCCCGCGAAGACCGGGCTTTGCTCCGGCACCGTGGCCTCGGCCGTCAGGGTTTCCGGGGCGACCGCGACGACGCGGTCGATCATCTGGAAATATTCGAGGCGCACGGCAGCAGCATCAGGCGCTGGCGGGCTTTGCCGCCACCAGTTCCTCGATGCGCGCCGCCAGGTTCTTCATGACGAAATATTGCTCGGCGGGCGTCTGGCCGGAATTGACCTCCTGCGTCCAGGCCTCGACCGGGACCTTGATGCCGAAGGCCTTGTCGATGGCGAAGACGATGTCGAGGAAGTC
>CALGVL010000079.1 GCA_937930165.1 uncultured Acetobacteraceae bacterium | reverse complement strand
TGACTGGAGTTCAGACGTGTGCTCTTCCGATCTGGCCCCGGTGCTGCCGGCGCATGTGATGCGGGAGGAGAGCCTCGCCGCCCTGCTGGCGCACGAGACCCGCTGGGCCCGGACGATGCGGATGCTGGAGCCGCGCGGCTATCTGGGCATGGGCCTGACCTATCCGCTTGTGCCCGGCCTGGTCGCCGCCGCGCTGGCGCCGCCCTCTTGGGGCTGGGCGGCGCTGGCATTGGCGCTGCTGGCCCGGCTGGGACTGGCGGCGGTGGTGGACCATGCCCTCCGTCCCGGTGCGGGGTGGGTTGATCGTTGCGGGCGATTCGTGCTTCTGCCGCTGCGCGACCTGCTCTCCTTCGCTATATGGGGGGCAGGGCTGGCCCGGGGCACGGTGACCTGGCAGGGCCGGCGCTACCGGATGGACCCCGATGGCCGCATGGTCGAGGCGAGTTTGAAGGACCGATACCGCCAATGATGCGCACCCTGTTCCTCCAGGCTCCCTCCTTCGACGGCTTCGATGGGGGTGCCGGTTCCCGCTATCAGGCGAAGCGGGAGATCAAGAGCTTCTGGTTCCCCACCTGGCTTGCCCAGCCGGCGGCGCTGGTGGAGGGATCCAAGCTGGTGGACGCCCCGCCGCACCGGCAGAGCCTGGAGCAGATCGCGCCCATGGCGCGCGATTTCGACCTCTGCGTGCTGCACACCTCCACGCCCTCCTTCGCCTCCGACGTGAAGGTGGCGGAGCGGCTGAAGGCGGAGAACCCGAACCTCAAGATCGGGATGATCGGCGCCAAGGTGGCGGTGCAGGCCGAGGAATCGCTCCGCGACGCGCCGGTGATCGACTTCGTGGCGCGCAACGAATTCGACTTCACCATCAAGGAGGTCGCCGAGGGGCGCGACTGGTCCGGCATCAAGGGCCTGTCCTGGCGCAACCGCGACGGGGTGCTGGTGCACAACCCGGAGCGTCCGGTGCTGGAGGACATGGACGCCCTGCCCTTCGTCAGCCCGGTCTACAAGCGCGACCTGGACTATACGAAATACTTCATCGGCTATCTGAAGCACCCCTATGTCAGCCTCTACACGGGGCGGGGCTGCAAGAGCCGCTGCACCTTCTGCCTCTGGCCGCAGACCGTGGGCGGGCACCGCTACCGCACCCGCAGCGTCGGCCATGTCATCGAGGAAATCCGCTACATCCAGGCCAATTTCCCCGGCCTGAAGGAGATCTTCTTCGACGACGACACCTTCACCGACAACCTGCCCCGCGCCGAGGCGATCGCGCGGGAGCTGGGCAAGCTGGGCGTCACCTGGTCCTGCAACGCCAAGGCCAATGTTCCCCGTGAAACACTGAAGGTGCTGAAGGACAACGGGCTGCGCCTGCTGCTGGTCGGCTATGAGAGCGGCAACCAGCAGATCCTGCACAACATCAAGAAGGGCATGCGCGTGGAGGTCGCGCGGCGCTTCACCAAGGACTGCCACGAACTCGGCATCACCATCCACGGGACCTTCATCCTCGGCCTGCCCGGCGAAACCAAGGAGACGATCGAGGAGACGATCCGCTTCGCGATCGAGACGAACCCGCACACCATCCAGGTGAGCCTCGCCGCGCCCTATCCCGGCACCTACCTGTACGACCAGGCGGCGCGCGAAGGCTGGCTGGACACGGCCAATGCCGAATATGTGGATGCGCATGGCGTGCAGATCGCGCCGCTGCACTACCCGCATCTGACGCACACCGAGATCTTCGACAGCGTCGAGACCTTCTACAGGCGCTTCTACTTCCGCGCCCCGAAGATCGCCTCCATCTGCGGCGAGATGATCCGCGACCGGCAGATGCTGGTCCGGCGGCTGCGGGAAGGCGTGGAGTTCTTCCGCTTCCTGCGCGAGCGGGCCCAGGCCTCCTCGCAGCAGAAGGCGGCGGCGGCCTGAGGGCCGGCGCCCGCGCGGTGCCGGCAGGGCAGCCTTGCGCGGGCGCGCGGAGAATGCGGCCATGCGCCCGCGCCTTGTCATCTGCGCCGATGATTTCGGCCTCTCCCCGGAGGTGAATGCCGCCATCGAGCAGGCGCACCGGGAGGGCGTGCTGACCGCCGCCAGCCTGATGGTCGGCGAGCGCGCGGCGGCGGAGGCGGTGGCCATGGCCCGGCGGAACCCCCGCCTGGCCGTCGGGTTGCACCTGACCCTGACGGATGGCACGCCCGTGCTGCCGCCGGAGCGGATCCCGGCCCTGGTGCAGGCCAATGGCCGCTTCCGCGACGACATGGCCGGGCTGGGGCTGACCCTCGCCATCTCCGCCGCGGCGCGGGCCCAATTGCGGGCCGAGATCGCGGCCCAGATCGCCGCCTTCCGCGCCACCGGCCTGCCCTGCGACCACATCAATGCGCACAAGCATTTCCACATGCATCCGATCATCGCCGCCATCGCCTTCCGCGCCGCCCGGGCGGCCGGCATCCGCGCGACGCGCATCCCCTGGGAGCCGCCGCCGCTGATCCGCGCCGTGGAGCCGCGGGCGGCGACCGCACCGCGCGCCCTGCAGCCCTTCGCTGCCCTGCTGCGGCGGCTGGCAGTGCGGAACGGGCTGGCTGCGGCGGATCGCGTCTGCGGCCTGGCCTGGTCCGGCGCCTTCACCGCCGACCGGTTGGCCGCCCTGCTGCCGCGCCTGCCGGCGGGCCGCACCGAGATCTACCTGCACCCCGCCACCAAAGGTGGCTTCCCCGGCGGCGCGCCCGGCTACCGCTATGCCGAGGAACTGGCCGCGCTGACCGATCCGCGGGTGCGGGAGGGCGCCGCGCGCTTCGCCACCGGCGGCTATACCGCGATGCTCGTCGCATGAGCCGCCTGGGTCTGTTCCTGGCCCTCGGCGGCCTGGCCGGCGCGGTGCTGCTGCTGGCGCAGCAGGACATGACCGAGGTCGGCGCCCTGCTGGGCACGGCCGGTTTCGGCCTGGTCCTCGCCTCGCTCGCCCATGTGCCATCCATGGTGCTGAACGCGCAGGGCTGGCGCGTGCTGCTGCCGCGGCGCGGGCGGCCCTCCCTCGCCGGCATGACGGCGAATGTCTGGATCCGGGAATCGGTGAACGGGCTGCTGCCCGTGGCGCGGGTCGGCGGCGAGGTCGCCAGCTACCGGCTGTTGCGCAGCGGCGGTACCGGCGTCGCCCCGGCTGCGTCCAGCCTGATGGTGGACATGGCCATCTCCGTCCTCAGCCAGCTCGCCTTCGCGCTGCTCGGCCTGGCGATGCTGGCCTGGGCCGGGGCCGGGGTGGGCTGGGGCGGCCTGGCGATGGCCATGCTCTGCGGCTTCGGCCTGGCGGGGGGCTTCATCCTGGCGCAGCGGGCGGATCTCTTCGGCCGTGTCGCGGCGGTGCTGAACCGCGTCGGTGCCGGGCGCTTCACCGCCTTCGCCGCGCATTCCCGCACCATCGACCGGATGACCCGCCGCCTCTGGCAGGCGCGCCGCGCCATTCTCGCCTGCTTCCTGTGGCAATTGGCCGGGTGGATGGCGGGCAGCCTGGAGATCTGGCTGGCGCTGCATTTCCTCGGCTCCCCGGTCAGCCTGGCGGAGGCGCTGGCGATCGAGGCGATGATCCAGGCCGTCTCCTCCGCCGCCTTCCTGATTCCCGGCGCGCTGGGGCTGCAGGAGGCCGGGTTCCTCGGCATCGGCCTGCTGCTCGGCCTGTCGCCGGAAATGGCGACGGCACTGGCCATAGCGCGGCGCATCCGCGACATGGTGGTGTTCCTGCCCGGCCTGCTCGGCTGGGTCTGGGCGGAACGGCGGATCGCCGCCGCCCCGCCGCAGCGCGCCTAGGCTCCCCCCACCGGATGGCAGGGATCGCGGTGAACTGAGGCGCGGCGGCGCATCCCGCGCTTCCGTTCTTGCGTCGGGCCGCCTGCGCCGCATCATGTCGCATGCGCATTGCATCCGTGACCTACAGGCTGGTGGTCTTCGACTTCGATGGCACGCTGGCCGATTCCTTCCCCTGGTTCGCCACCGTGCTCGACGAGGCCGCCGACCGTTTCGGCTTCCGCCGGGTGGATGCAGCGGAGCGGGAGGCGCTGCGGGCCAGCGGCTCCCGCGAGATCCTGCGGCGCTTCGGGGTGCCGGTCTGGAAGCTGCCGATGATCGCCGCGCATATGCGCCGATTGAAATCCGAGGCGGCGGACCGCATCCCGCTCTTCGAGGGCACGGGCGAGATGCTGCGGCGGCTGTCGGAGAAGGGCGTCCAGCTCGGCATCGTCAGCTCGGACGCGGAGGAGAATGTGCGCCGGACCCTGGGCCCCGACCATGCGGCGCGAATCCGGCATTACGAGTGCGGCGCCTCGCTCTTCGGCAAGCATGCCAGGCTGCGGCAGGTCTTGCGCCGCAGCGGCGTGCTGCCCCGGCAGGCGATCTATGTCGGCGACGAGATCCGGGATGCCGAGGCGGCGCGGGCCGCCGGCATCGCCTTCGGCGCGGTGAGCTGGGGCTATGCCAGGCCGGAGGCGCTGAAGGCGCAGGAGCCGGCGGAATTCTTCGCCTGCATGGAGGCGATCGCCCACCGGATGGGCTGAGGGCCTGGGTGTCGCTCAGGACTCCGGCCGCCAGGCGATGGTGAAATACCATTGCGGGAGGTTGGCGCGGACGATCGGGTCCAGCACGGCATCCAGCGCCGCGGCGCCCGCGGCGAGGTCGGCGGCGCGGTCGCCCGTCTCGGGCGGCAGCTCGACCGGCGGCAGGAAGGTGGTGCGGAAGCGGCTGCCCGGCAGCCGCGTGACATAGCCCGGCACGATGGCGCAGCCGGTGAGGCGCGCCAGGCGGACCGCATAGGGGATGTTGCCCTTGGTCCGTGGCCCGCGGCCGAGGGAAGGGCCGTGGACGATGCCGCCGACATAGTCGTCCATCGCCAGCGCCAGCACCTCCTCCCGCCCTGCCAGCACGCGCAGCGCCGGCCGCACCGCATCACGGTCTGCCCGCAGCACGCGGATGCCGACCGCGAGCCGGTTGCGCATCACCACCCGGTCGCGGAGGCCGGTCGGCTGACGGGCGGCGATGCCCACCGGCCGCGCCCCGATCCAGGCGAGGGTCATGCCCAGCACCTCCGGATTGCCGGTATGCAGCCAGGCGGCCAGCACCGGGCGGTGGCGGCGCGTTTCCAAAATGTGCTCGGCGCCATCCACCTCCACCCGGCCTTCCTTCCAGAAGCGGAGGATGCGCGGGATCTCGCAGAAGGTGCAGGCCAGGTTCTCCCACATCTCGGCGACGGCCGCATCGGTGGGCAGGTCCGGGCGGAGCAGCGCCAGATTGGCGCGCGCCCGTGCGTCCAGGGCGGGATAGAGGGCGGGGGCGATGCGGCGCGCCAGCATCCGCCCCATGGCGCTGGCAAAGGCGGTCGGCAGCAGCCGCATCGGCTGGTACAGCGCGTGTTCCAGCCCCTGCGCCGCCAGGCTGCGGAGTTGTGCCCTCACGCCACCCGGTCCAGAAGCATCGGCAGCCTCTCGCCCGGCCGCAGGGTGAGGCGGCAGACGGGGAACACCTGCGTCCCCGGCGCGAGCCGCGGCGCGAAGCGCTGCGCCAGGGTGGCGAGACAGATCACCGCCTCCGCCATGGCGAAATGCGCGCCGGTGCAGACGCGCGGGCCGAGGCTGAAGGGGATGAAGGCATGGCGCGGCCGGGGCGGCGCATCCGGCAGGAAGCGCTCCGGCAGGAAATGGTCCGGCTTCGGCCAGAGGGCGCGGTGGCGGTGCAGCAGCCAGGGCACCACCATGACGATGCCGCCCTTCGGGACCGGCTGACCCGCCAGTTCCACATCCTGCTGCGCCTCCCGCGCCAGCAGCGGGATCGGCGGGTAGAGGCGCAGCGTCTCCTCCACCACGGCGCGGGTGAAGGGCAGGGCGGGCAGATCCTCGAAGCGCGCGGCGCGGCCGCCGAGGACGGAGACTGCTTCGGCGCGCAGCCGCGCCGCGGCGACGGGGGACTGGGAGAGCAGGAACCAGGCCCAGGCCATGGTGCCGGCGGTGGTCTCATGCCCGGCGAGGAAGAGGGTGGCGGCCTCGTTGCGGAAGGCGGCGGGCGACATGGGCTGGCCGCTGTCGCGCAATTCCGCCTCCGCCATGGCGCGGATCAGGGAGGTCTCGCCGGCCGGGGCGCCGAGGGCCTCGGCGATCAGCCGGTCCAGCACTTCGTGGATGCGCCGCACCTCCCCCCGCAGGCGCCAGGCGCGCAGGCGTGGCAGCAGGCCCGGCAGGCCGAGCAGCGCCAGCAGGCCGCCGACGCCGCTGCCGCGCTGGTAGCGGGCGAAGGCGCGCACCACCTGCCTGGCGCTGTCGCTGCCGAGGCGGCGGCCGAAGACGCTGCGGCAGATGACCTCCGCCGCCATCTCCCCCATCTCGGTCAGCATGTCGACGGGTGCATCGGCAGGGCGGGCGGCCCAGGCTTCGCCGCGCTCCGCCACCACCTCCGTCATCACCGGGGCGAGGGCGTGGATGCGGGAGACATGGGTGACGGGCGCCACCACCCGCCGCCGCTCCCGCCAGACCAGGCCGTCGCTGATGATGAGGCCGTCGCCCACCAGCGGTTCGAGGGCGTGGCGCATTTCCGGCGTCTTGCGCTCGAAGGCGGCGTTGTTGGCGACGAAGGCGGCGTGCACCGTCTCCGGGCTGTTGCAGATGAAGAAGCGGCGGGCGAGCAGGCGGGTGGCGAAGAAGGGCTCCTCGAAATGCCGCTCATGCCAGATCTCGAGCAGGCTCCGCCGCATCCGCCGCACCAGCTCCGGCAGGGAAGGCCGGGCGGTGAAGGGCGCCGGATGCGGCGGGATGTAGTCTTCCGTTACGTCAGTCGCGATGGACACGGAGCGGCCCGAAACTCTGCACCACGGGCATGACCTGGACGAGGTTGACATTCACCCGTGCCGGGCGGGTCGCCACCCAGTGCACGGCATCGGCGATGTCCTCCGGCGTCAGTGGCTCCGTGCCCTGATAGACGCCGGCGGCCTTCGCGTCGTCGCCCTTGAAGCGGACATTGGAGAATTCCGTGCCGCCGACCAGGCCGGGCTCGATATCCGTCACCCGGACCTTGGTGCCGAACAGGTCGGCGCGCAGGTTGTAGCTGAACTGGCGGACGAAGGCCTTGGTCGCGCCATAGACATTGCCGCCGGGATAGGGCCATTCGCCGGCGGTGGAGCCGATATTGACGACATGCCCGCGGTCGCGCGCCACCATGCCGGGCAGCACGGCGCGGGTGACATACATCAGCCCCTTGACGTTGGTGTCCACCATTGCGTCCCAGTCGTCGAGATCGGCGGCCTGGGCCGGCTCCAGCCCGCGGGCGAGGCCGGCATTGTTCACCAGGACATCGATCGCGGCGAAGTCGGCGGGCAGACCCCCGATGGCGGCAGCCACCGCGTCGCGGTCCCGCACATCCAGCACCAGCGGATGCACGCGGCCGGTGCCGAGTTCCTTCGCCAGCGCCTCCAGGCGTTCCCGCCGCCGTCCGGCGGCGATGATGCGGGCGCCGTCCTGGGCGAAGCGTCGGGCGATGGCGAGGCCGAAGCCGGCAGTGGCGCCGGTGACGAACACGATCATGGCTCAGAACCCCTCCAGCACGAGCTTGCCGCGCATCGTCCCGCTCTCCACCCGCGCATGGGCGCGCTTCAGGTTCGCGGCATCGATGCGGCCGAAATTCTCCGTCATGGTGTGGCGGATCGCACCGGTATCCACCAGGCGCGCGATCTCGTTGAGCAGCTTGTGCTGCTCGATCATGTCGGGCGTCCTGAACAGGGCGCGGGCGAACATGCCCTCCCAGACCAGCCCGGCGGATTTGCGGCGCAGCTTCTGGACATCGATCCGCGTCGCCTCGTCAATGACGCAGACGAAGCCCTGCGGCGCCAGCAGGGCGCAGATCGCATCCCAATGCGCCTCGGTATGGTTGATGCCGAAGACATAGGGCACGGAGAGGCCGAGCGCTTTCACCTGCGCCGGCAGGTCGCCCTTGTGGTCCAGCACGTGATGCGCGCCGAGGGAGAGGCACCACTCCCGCGTCTCCGGCCGCGAGGCGGTGGCGAGCACGGTCAGCCCCGTCAGCCGCCGCGCAAGCTGGATGGCCATGGAGGCGACCCCGCCCCCGCCGCCGAGCAGCAGCACCGCCTCGCCGGGACGCAGGGTGGTGTCGCGCGGGATGCGGAGGCGGTCGAACAGCGCCTCCCAGGCGGTGATGCCGGTCAGCGGCAGGGCGGCGGCCTCGGCGAAGGAGAGGGTCGCGGGCTTCCGGCCGACGATGCGTTCGTCCACCAGTTGGAGTTCGGCATTGCTGCCGGGGCGGTTGATGACGCCCGCGTAGAAGACGGCATCGCCGGGGCGGAACAGGGTGCAGTCCGGGCCGGCGGCGCGCACCACCCCGGCGGCGTCGAAGCCCAGCACGCGCGGGGTGCCGCCCGGATCCATGCCGCGCCGCTGCTTGACATCCACCGGGTTCACCGAGACGGCGCGGACCTCGACCAGCAGGTCATGGCCCTGGGGCGGTGGCGGGTCGGGCAGGTCGAGATCGAGCAGCGCCTCCGCATGCCCGATCGGATGGTTCTGCTTGTAGCCGACGGCCTTCATGCGATCCTCCCGCGGCGTGGCTGGTTCGCGCGCAGGGTGGGGGCTGGCGGCCGTCCCGCCAAGCCCCCCTTCACCGGCCTCAGCGCGTCGGGCGCGGCGGGTTCACGCTGTAGTCGTAGAAGCCTTTGCCGGACTTCCGGCCGAGCCAGCCGGCCTCGACATACTTCACCAGCAGCGGGCAGGGCCGGTACTTGGGGTCGCGCAGGCCCTCGT
>CALGVL010000078.1 GCA_937930165.1 uncultured Acetobacteraceae bacterium | reverse complement strand
GGCGGTAGCCCAGCGGCTCGGCCGCGAAGGAAACCGCCACCTGCAGGTTGTAGCGTGCCGCCGTGCCGGGGGCGCCGTCCTCGAAGCGGCGTTGCAGGATGCGCCGCAGCAACTGCCCGGTCCGCTCCGGGATCGGCGCGACCCGGATCGAGGCCAGGGCCTCCAGCAGCCCTGGATCCTGCGCACTCGCCTGCTCTACCGGCCCGTAGAGCGGGCGGAAGCCACAGCCTGACAGGGCCAGCAACCCGGAGGCGCCGAGCAGGCGCCGCCTAGACAACGAAATTAACGACACGTCCCGGGACATGGATGCGCTTCCGGATGGGGCGGCCGGCGATGGCGCGCTGGACATTCTCCTCCGCCTCCGCCAGGGCAAAGATTGTAGCCTCATCCGCGCCGACTGCCACCTCGATCGTTCCGCGCAGCTTGCCGAGGACCTGCACCGCCAGGGTGATGGTTTCCGCTTTCAGCAGTGCCGGATCGGCCTCCAGCCAGGGCAGTTCCGCGACCAGTTCCGTCGCGCCGGGCCGCAGCAGCGTCCAGAGTTCCTCCGCCAGATGCGGCATCATGGGGCTGGCGAGGCGGGTGATGGCCTCCAGCGCCTCCCGCCTTGCGGCGCCGATGCCCTGGTCGGTCGCCCCCTCCGCCTCGGCGATGGCATTGGCGAATTCGTGGATGCGCGCGACGGCGAGGTTGAAGGAGAAGCTTTCCAGCGCCTCGGTCACCGCGGCGATGGCGTGATGCGTCGCCCGGCGCAGCTTGCGGGCGGCGCCCTCCGCCTCGGACAGGCTGGTCCCTGGCGGCGGCAGCCCCGGCGCGGCGATAGCGACCAGGCGGTAGAGCCGCTGGGTGAAGCGATAGGCGCCGGCGACGCCGCTCTCGGTCCACTCCATGTCCCGGTCCGGCGGGTTGTCGGAGAGGATGAACCAGCGCGCCGTATCCGCGCCGTAGCGGTCGATGATGGCGCCGGGATCGACGGTGTTCCGCTTCGACTTGGACATGGCCTCGACACGGCCGATGGTCACCGGTTCGCGCGTCTCGCGGTGCACCGCCGTGCCGTCCGGCTGCTTCTCCACCTCCTCCGGATAGAGCCAGCGTCCGTCCGCACCCTTGTAGCTCTCATGCGTCACCATGCCCTGGGTGAAGAGGCCGGTGAAGGGTTCAGCCAGGTTCAGGTGCCCGGTGTCACGCATGCCGCGGGTAAAGAAGCGGCTGTAGAGCAGGTGCAGGATCGCGTGCTCGATGCCGCCGATATACTGGTCCACCGGCAGCCAGGCATCCACTGCCGGTTTCGTCACCGGCTCCGCCGCCCGCGGGCTGCAGAAGCGGGCGAAGTACCAGGAACTGTCCACGAAGGTGTCGAAGGTATCCGTCTCCCGCCGCGCCGCGCCGCCGCAGGAGGGGCAGTTCACATGCTTCCAGGTCGGATGGTGGTCCAGCGGGTTGCCGGGCTTGGAGAAGTCCACGTCCTCCGGCAGTTTCACCGGCAGCTGGTCCTCCGGCACCGGCACCACGCCGCAGCGCTCGCAATGGATGACCGGGATCGGGCAGCCCCAGTAGCGCTGGCGGCTCACGCCCCAGTCGCGCAGGCGCCAATTCACCACGCCGGTCCCCTGCCCGGTTGCTTCCAGGCGATCAATGGCGGCGCGCTTCGCCGCCTTGACGTCCAGCCCGTCGAGGAAGCTGGAATTGAAGGCCGTGC
This sequence comes from uncultured Acetobacteraceae bacterium, assembly GCA_937930165.1. Taxonomy (GTDB): domain Bacteria; phylum Pseudomonadota; class Alphaproteobacteria; order Acetobacterales; family Acetobacteraceae; genus CALGVL01. Next base: position 9,446 of record CALGVL010000078.1, on the reverse strand, counting down.
CGTCTTCTGTATAGGCGGTGCCGCCGATGGTGAAGGTTGCGGGATCGGCGCCGGGCGGCAGCACCACGGGCGTCACCGAAAGCCCGTATTTGCGCGCGAAATCCAGGTCGCGCTGGTCGTGCGCGGGACAGCCGAAGATCGCGCCGGTGCCGTATTCCATCAGCACGAAATTTGCGATCCAGACCGGGAAGCTGGCACCCTCGATGAAGGGATGCGCGACGCGCAGGCCGGTGTCGTAGCCGCGCTTCTCCGCCTGCTCGATCACCGCCTCGGAGGTGCCCATGCGGCGGCATTCGGCGACGAATTCCGCCGCCTTCGGGTCGCGCGCCGCGACCGCCGCGGCCAGCGGATGCTCCGCCGCGACGGCGAGGAAGCTCATGCCGAAGAGCGTATCGGGCCGGGTGGTGAAGACCTCCACCTCGGCCAGGTCCGGCGCCGGCGCCCCAGTCAGCTTGAAGCGCACCCGAGCGCCCTCGCTGCGGCCGATCCAATTGGCCTGCATGGTCTTCACCCGCTCCGGCCAGCGGTCGAGCCGGTTCAGCGCCTCCAGCAGGTCAGGCGCATACTTGGTGATGCGGAAGAACCACTGGCTGAGCTTCTTCTTCTCCACCAGCGCACCGCTGCGCCAGCCGCGGCCCTCGATCACCTGCTCATTGGCCAGGACGGTGTTGTCCACCGGGTCCCAATTGACCCAGCTTTCCTTCCGCTCGACCAGCCCGGCCTTCCAGAAATCGAGGAACAGCTTCTGCTGCTTGCCGTAATACTCCACATCGCAGGTGGCGAATTCCCGCTTCCAGTCGAGCGAGAGGCCCATGCGCTTCAGCTCGGCGCGCATATTGGCGATGTTGTCGTAGGTCCATTTGCCGGGATGGATGCCGCGCTCCCGCGCCGCGTTCTCCGCCGGCAGGCCGAAGGCGTCCCAGCCCATCGGGTGCATCACCAGATGCCCGCGCGCCCGCTTGTAGCGCGCCAGCACGTCGCCCAGCGTGTAGTTGCGGACATGGCCCATATGGATCTTCCCCGAGGGGTAGGGGAACATCTCCAGGACGTAGTATTTCGGCTTCGTCCCGTCCGGCACGTCCGGCACGGCGAAGCAGCCGCGCTTCTCCCATTCCGCCTGCCAGCGCGGCTCGGCGGTCTTGAAGTCGTGGCGGATATCCTGGCGGGCGGCTTGGCTGGCGTCGTTCATGTCTGTCGGTGACCTGCTTGGCGAAAGGGAATAGGCCGCCCCCGCCGCGGAGGGAAGGGCGTGCGTGCCGCGCCGCCCCCTGCCCCGCCTGGCCCCCGGAGTCAGGCCGCCCTCTCGCCACCCTGCGACCCACCCGGCTCGTCCGCCGGCTGCGGCGTTTCCCCGATGGCGGCGGCGATCGCGTCCTCCGCCCGTTCCAGCCAGACGAATTCCAGCCGGTTGCGGGCATCCTCCGGTATTTCCTCCCAGTCCTTGCGGTTGCGCGCCGGCATCAGCACGCGTGTCAGCCCGGCCCGTGCCGCGGCGGCCGCCTTTTCCTTGATGCCGCCCACCGGCAGCACCAGGCCGCGCAGGCTGATCTCCCCGGTCATGGCCGTGTCGCTCCGCACGGTGCGGCCGGTCAGTAGGGAGACGAGGGCGGTGAAGATCGCCACGCCCGCGCTCGGCCCGTCCTTCGGCGTGGCGCCGGCAGGGACATGGATGTGGATGTCGGTCTTCTCGAACAGCGCGGGGTCGATGCCAAGCTCCGCCGCGCGGTTCTTCACCAGGCTGAGCGCCGCCTGCGCGCTCTCCTTCATCACGTCGCCCAACTGCCCGGTCAGGATCAGCCTGCCATTGCCCGGCATGCGCGTCGCTTCGATGAAGAGGATGTCGCCGCCCACCGGCGTCCAGGCGAGGCCCGTCGCCACGCCCGGCACGCTGGTGCGCATCGCCACCTCGTTCTCGAAGCGCGGCGGGCCGAGAATGGCGTGCAGGCCGTCCGCGCCGATATGCACATGCTGCGCGCTGCCCTCGGCGATGCGCATCGCGGCATGGCGCAGCGCCCGGCCGATCTCGCGCTCCAGGCTGCGCACGCCGGATTCCCGCGTGTAGGACTGGATGATGGTGCGAAGGGCCTCGTCATCCATATCCGCCTGGTCGGGGCGGAGGCCGTTCGCCTCCAACTGCCGGCGCAGCAGATAGCGCCGGGCGATCTGCAGCTTCTCCTCCTCCGTGTAGCCGGCGAGGGTGATGATCTCCATCCGGTCGCGCAGCGGGCCGGGGATGGCGTCCAGCATGTTCGCCGTGGCGATGAAGACGATGCGGGAGAGGTCGAAGGGCACGCCGAGGTAATTGTCCCGGAAGCTGTTGTTCTGCTCCGGGTCCAGCACCTCCAGCATTGCCGCGGAGGGGTCGCCCTGGATGCCGGCGCCCATCTTGTCGATCTCGTCCAGCATCATCACGCAATCCCGCGCGCCGGCCTTGCGGATGGCCTGGATGATGTTGCCGGGGAGCGCGCCGATATAGGTGCGGCGATGGCCGCGGATCTCCGCCTCGTCATGCACGCCGCCGAGCGAGACGCGGGCGAATTTCCGTCCCATGGCGCGGGCGATGGACTGGCCGAGCGAGGTCTTGCCCACCCCCGGCGGCCCGACGAAGCAGAGGATCGGCGCCTTGCCCTGCGGCGCCAGCTTGCGCACGGCCAGGTATTCGACGATGCGGGTCTTGATCTTCTCCAGCCCGAAATGATCCTCGTCCAGGATGCGGCGGGCCTCCTGGATATCGATCGGCTTCTCCTCGCCGAGCTTCCAGGGCAGCTCGATCATCCAGTCGAGCCAGGTGCGGATCATGCCATATTCCGCCGCCGCCTCCGGCATCCGTTCCAGCCGGCGCAGCTCCTTGCGCGCAGCCTCCTCGGCCTCCTGCGGCATGCCGGCCTTGGTGATCGCTTCGGAGAGTTCGGCGATCTCGGTGGACTTGCCCTCATCCTCGCCGAGCTGGCGCTGGATGGCCGCCATCTGCTCGCGCAGCAGCACCTCGCGCTGGCGCTGGTCGAGGCTGGCGCGGGTCTGCCGGCTGATCTCCGCCGTCAGGCGCAGCACTTCGATCCGCTGCGCCAGGCTGCGGGAGATGCGGTCCAGCCGCGCCACCAGGTCCACCGTCTCCAGGATCTCCTGCTTCTGGTCCGGCGGCAGGTCCATGGTCGCGGCAACCAGGTCGGCCAGGGCGGAGGGGGACTCCATCGCCTGCACCGTGGCGATCAGCTCCTGCGGCGCCTGCGGCAGCAGGCCCAGCGCCTCCAGCGCCTGGTTCTTCAGGTTCAGGAAACGCGCCTCGATCTCCGGCGTGCGGGTTTCCGGTTCCTCGACCCGGTAGATGCCGGCAGCGATGAAGGGGCGTTCGCTGACCCAGTCCAGCACCCGGAAGCGCTGCACGCCCTGGCAGACGAGCTGATGCGTGCCGTCCGGCGTGGTGATCCAGCGCAGGATGTTGGCGATGGTGCCCATGCGGTGCAGATCGGCCGGGCTGGGATCCTGCACCTGCGGGTCGCGCTGCGTCAGCACGCCGATCTGCTGCCCGGACCGCATCGCGTGCTGCACGGCGGCGACGGAGCTTTGCCGGGCGACCACGAGGGGCAGCACCGCGCCGGGGAAGAGCACGATCTCCCGCATCGGCAGGATGGCGATGGCGTCCGGCGGCAGGACAAAGGCTCCGCTGCCACCGCCGGCGGCGGAGCCGAGATCGGCGGAGCGGAGGATACGGTCGTTGCGGTCGAACATGAGGGTATTCCCGGCTCAGCCCAGCTTCTGCAACCTGACCAGAAGGCAGCCATTGGCGACGGATTGCCTGACCGGCACGGCATAGCGGCCGGGCGGCAGGGGCAGGCGGCGCTCGAACCGGCCCTGGGGCAGTTCCATGCGGTGGATGGCGGCGTTCTGGAGTTCCGGCGGCAGCAGACGCAGGCCGGCGACGCGCAGGGTGCCGTCCTCGATCACCGCCTCGACCTGGGCGGGATCGACGCCGGGCAGCGCGACCAGGATCAGCACCTCGCGTTCCGTCTCCAGCACATCGGCCGGCGGCTCCCAGACCGGCAGCCGCGCGGCGGCTAGTCGCGGCTGGAAGAATTGCTGATGCAGGCGCTCCGCGCGGGCGAGCATCTCGCAGGCCTCGGCCCACATCCAGGATCTGGCGTCGTCTCTCGGCATGCCGGTCTGGTCCAGATTTCGTTGAGGTGGCGATCCTCACCCTGGGCGGCAATGCCCGGGGCGATCGCGGGCCTTGGCCGATGGCGCGGCCCCGGCGGGATGCGGATCCACCGCGGCATCACAAAGCGCCGCGGCGGGCTGCGTTCCGTGGCCGGGGCGCCGGGATCAGCTCTCCGGGCCGGAGCCAGGGGAGGCGAAATCCTGCCAGGCATCCCATTGCCGCATCAGGTCGTTCCCTAGCCCCGCCTCGGCGATGACGCGGCGGACCGCCGCGGTGGGGAGGGTGCGCTCGCTGGCCGCGCCATCGGCGTTGTAGAGCCGCCAGCCGCGGCTCTCCTCCTCATAGGCGAGGCCCCAATTGCCGTCGGCCGTCCACAGCCGGCCATGGATCTCGCTCGGGAAGCCCGGGAACAAGGCGCTGTCTGCCATGGGATCTCCTTCTGAGGAATGGATCGCCGGCCCATGGGCCGCTCCCGACTCATCGCCGCCTGGCGCCGGACGTTCCGGCCGGAGGCGCGTCACGGACCGCTGTGATCCGCTCTTGCCACCGGCGCCGGCGAGGGTAGATCCGGCGGCGTGCTGCATCTCATCAAACTATCGGTCGGCCCCAAGGATGTGGGGCAGCTGCGGGCCATCCAGGCGCAGCGCGCCAAATCCGACCCGCCGCTGCGCCATCGCACCCGCATGTTCCCCCGGCGGGCGGCGGAGATCGTCTCGGGCGGCGGCTCCATCTACTGGGTGGTGGCGGGCTTCGTGCAGGTGCGCCAGCGCATCCTGGAGATCCGCGAGGAAGCCTGGGAGGACGGCACCGCCTGCGCCGGGCTGGTGCTGGACCCGGTGCTGGTGCCGGTGGCGGCGCGGCCGATGAAGCCCTTCCAGGGCTGGCGCTACCTGGCCGCCGAGGCGGCGCCGCCGGACCTGCAGGAGGGGGCCGAAGCGCGCGGCGCGGAGGCGATGCCGGAAAAGCTGCGCCAGGAATTGCGGGCACTCGGCCTGCTGTAAGGGGAGCGGGGCCGCGCCCCCATTGATGCCGGTCAATGCATCGGGCGCGCCGCGATGCTTCGGTGGCCCCGGGACGCCACGGGTCCTCCCGCATATGGCGTTTCGTCCCCTGGTTCGACTGGGGCGGCGCCATTTCCCTTGGCGCCGCCTCTTCTTTTCCGGGCGTGGCGGCAGCGCCGGGCCGGCGGATCAGCCCCCCAGCAGCGCCCGCACCCCCGCCAGCGCCAGCAGCCCCGCCCCCAGCGCCGGCAGCAGCCGCCCGCGCAGCACCGCGTAGGCCAGTAGCCCCGCCAGAAGCCCGGCCAGCCGCGCCGGCAGGGGCACCGTCGCCACGGCGCCCGAGGGCGCCAGCACCGCCAGGGTCACGAAGACCGCCAGCACCGCCTGGGAGACGGCGGTGGCCCAGAGGATGAAGGGATGCTCCGGCCGCAGCGCCCCCGCCACCAGCATCCCGGCGCCGCGAAGCGCCAGCATGGCCAGGGCCATCAGCAGCAGCGCCAGGTCAGCGGCGGGCATGGCGCAGGCCCAGCAGGAAGGCGGCCGTCCCGCCCAGCAGCCCCGCCGCCAGCAGGCCCCAGGCCGGCGGCAGCAGCAGCGCCACCGGGGCGGCCAGCACCCCGGCCAGCACGGCCCGCCGCGATGCCGGCTGGCCCAGCCCCGCCGCCAGCAGCAGGGCGAAGTAGAGCGGATTGGCGAAGAGCAGCGCCGCCATCAGGGCAGGGTCCAGCAGCGGCGCCAGCCAATGGCCCACCGCGGTTGCCAGCCCCGCGATGCTCCAGGAGACCAGGGCGAAGCCGAGGAACCAGGGCAGCCGCGCCGGCTGCGGCAGGCCGGGCAGGGCGCGCATCGCCGCCGCCCAGGGGGTGATGGCGATGAAGGGCAGGGCTAGCCAGCGCGATGCCCGGTTGCCCAGCCAGGGGGTCAGCGCCACCGCCATGGGCAGGAAGCGCGCATTGGCCGCAGCGGCGCCGAGCACCGCCGGCGCCACGCCCCCCGCCGCGCCCGCCCCGGCGAATTGCAGCAGGATGAGCTGGCCCGGCATGCCATAGATCAGCAGCGCCGCCCCCAGCGCCCAGGGGAGGCCGAGTCCGCCCTCCCGCACCGCCGCGCCGAAGGCGAGGAAGGTCGCGCCCATGGCGATGGCCGGGGCGCCGAAGGCGGTGGCGGCGCCGGGGCGTAGGGCGGCAAGCGGGGAAGACGGGGCGAGGCGGGACATGCGGGCCCCGCATCCTGGCACGCTCCACGCCGGATGCCAGCCGCCGCCGTGTCATTATGTTGCCTGTCGGATCCCAGGCCGCCTGCCGGCATTTCCTGCGGCGGGAGGAGAACGGGACCATGCGCGGCACTGAAACGAACGAACTGGTGGCGCATGTCGTGTCCGGGAATGTGGAGCAACTGCGGGTGCTGCTGGACAGGGCCCCGGCGGACGGGATGCTGCCGGACGGGGTGACGCATCTGATGCTCGCCGCCGCCTGCGGGCATGAGCCGGTGGTGGAATTGCTGCTGCAATGCGGTGCCGATCCGGCACGGCGTGACCGGCACGGGCTGAGTGCCGCCGCCTATGCCCGGCAAGCCGGCCACCCGCATCTGGCCGAGCGGCTGGACACGGTGGTGGACCAGGAGAAGGTGATGTGGTGAGGCAGGCCGCGCCGCCGGGCGGCCCCCCTGTCCCGCGCCCCGGTCAGCGGGAGGCGGACTGGCTCCGCAACTCCCGCGCGCGGGCGAGGACCTTGTCCTCCATCTCAGAATTCGTGGCGGCGGAGATGGGGCTGTCCACCCACTGGCCGTTCTCCAGCGTCTGCCGGAAGATCTGCACCCGGATGCCGTCTGAACGAAGCTGGCGGCCCATCACATAGGCCTGGGCGCGGAAGCGCTCCCCCTGCGTGCCAGGGGGTGAGTACCAGTCGGTGATGATGGTGCCACCGAAGGGATCGGCTGAAGCCAGCGGCATGAAGGAGAGGGTGTCGAGCGTGGCGCGCCAGAGATAGGCGTTGACGCCGAGCCCGGTGCCGCCGATGGCCGCGGCCTCCCGCGCCTCCCGGTCCTTGTCCACGCCGAAGAGGACGATACCGCTGCCCGTGGCGCCGAGCGGGCGCTGGCGCGGGACGCTGCCGCGATAGTCCCCGTATTCGTCATTGGTGACCATGCGCGTGTTCTCCCCCCCGCAGGCGGCGAGGAGGGGCAGCATCAGCCCGATGGCAAGGAAGGTTGGTCTCATTGTGGCGGCACGATAGGCGAGTGCGCGGCCGGATCAAGGGGAATTCAAGCCCGGCATGAAGAAGGGGCGGCAGGTTGCCCTGCCGCCCCCGGTCGTGACCTCTCCAGGCCGCTTCGCTCAGAAGGCGACGCGGACGCCGGTGAGGAAGACCTGGGTCCTCATGCGGTCGGTGCCGAGATAGTTGACCAGGCCGTGGATGTTGGCGTTGCCCGGCTGCTTGACCTCGTGGCGGACATACTCGGCCACCAGGTCCATGCCCGGGGCAAGGCGGTAGGTCGCACCGATACCATAGCCCCAGCGGCGCTGGCTGCGGGTCGGGGCAGCGCCGGTATTGCCGTAATGACCCCAGAAGCCGTTCGCACCGACGCTGATCGGGCCGAAGGTGTAGGAGCCGCCGACGAAGAACTGCTCCATGTCCCTGTCGCCGCGCGCGGTGGGGATGTAGAAGAAGGAGGTGTTGCCCCACATATAGGCGCCGCCGACCGTGAAGCCGTAGGCGGTGGCCTGCAGGCCGGCCTGGTAGACCTGCGGGCTGCGCAGGTTCTTGGTGATCGCGCCGGTGAGCGGATCGGCGCTGCGGATCACGCCGGACTGCATGGTACCGACCGAGGCGGAGATGCCGACGCCGGCAATGTTGCCGCGCCACCGCAGCATCGCCTGCAGCTCGTTGATACGGCCCGGAAGCTGGTGCGAGCGGCCGAAGCTCTGGTTGTTGGTGACCGCATAGACGCGGTCGCAGTTGACGCTGGCGAAGGAGTTGAGGCAGCCCGTGTCCTCGCCGTCGCCCTCGTTGAAGGCCCAGGAGGCGCCGAAGTCGAAGCCGAAGAACTGCGGCGACAGGTAGATGATCTTGGTGTTGTCGCCGAGGCCGCCCGGGGTGGTCATGGTGCGGTTCGGACGGACCGCGAAGCTCTCCCAGTCGCCGTAGATGCCGCCCGTGCCGAAATTGGTCACGAAGCCGGAGTTCATCAGGCCGCCCATCGGGCCGTCTTCGTCACCGAAGCGGATCTGGCCCAGGGTCGGGTGGGCGACGAAGGCGTACATCTCGTCGATGCCCGCGCTGGTCTTGGGCTGGACCGCGCGGCGGGCGTCGCGCACCGCGCCTTCGCCCTGGTTGAAGTTGATCTCGACGACGGCGCCGTAGGTCAGGCCGTTGGCGGCCTTGCCGTTCACGAAGACATGGACCTCGGCATCGGTCGAGAAGTCGTTGTGGCCGAGGCGCGCAGACTGACGCTGGAACTCATTGCCGTTGGACGCCGTGTTCAGGCCGGCCGTGCTCTGCGCCGCCGCGCTCGGGTCACCGGCGCCGATCGTGTTCTGCAACTGGCCGATCGAGGAATTACCGGACTGAACCGTATTGCCGTAATACGCACGGAAGAAGCCACCGATCCGGACAGTCGGGGCTTGCTGCGCGGCGGCCATGGTCGGGGCCAGCAGCGCAGCGCCGACCACCGCCGTGGTGCCCAGCAGAATCTTGCGCATCTATATCCTCCTCACGCGCCGGGCGCGCCCGGCTGTTCCCTCGACCCGCCTGCCCCCCTGAGACAGAAAATTGCCCAGTTCCGGCTATGACCGGAATTGTGACGCAATCGGGTCCGGGAGGGACTATGGGGTATCGGAACAATTCCCGGCAACGGGGCTGATGCGCCTAGCGCGACATGCCCGAAACACTGTGGCGCATGGGCCACATCGGCCGCGACCCCCGGGTCACACCTCCGGAATGGTAGAGAGGGCGCCGATGGCCGCGAAGCCCGCCACCCAGCGCGGAAGACGCCCGGCATTCGCGCCCCGCACTCCGCCGAGCGCCACGGCCCCCCGCCCCGCCCGCCGGGCCAGCGCCGCCCAGCGCCAGGGGCCGAGGGCCGGCGCCCCGGGATGGCTGGCGGTGGGGAAGACCGGGGAGAGGATCACCGCATCCGCGCCGAGCTGCCGCCCGCGCCAGAGCCCCGCCCGGCCATGCGCCGCCACCGTCAGCATCAGGCCACGCGCCCGCCGGGCCAGGAGGAAGGGCAGCAGGCCGGTGGAGCCCCGCCGGTCCGGCAGGCGCAGCCCGGCCCGCACGCCCCGCGCC
>CALGVL010000077.1 GCA_937930165.1 uncultured Acetobacteraceae bacterium | reverse complement strand
CTCGACGCGACCGCTGAGCGGCAGCGAGCCGGCCTCCAGCCAGGCCGGCTCGCGCGGGGCCGGGGCTGCGGCGTCGGCCCTCGCCCAGGGATCCGCCCCGGTCCACTGCGCCATCTCCACATTGTCGAGGCGCACCGTCACCACATCCGGGGTCGAGGCATCCGGCGCGCCGCCCATCCACTCCTCATGCCAGGTGCCGACGAAGCTCATCACCCCGAAGCCCATGGCCTCATCGGGGATGTGGTCGGTCCATTCGGCGACGGTCCTGCCATCCACCTGGATCCGCAGCAGGCCAGGCAGCCAGGTCACGTCATAATGGTGCCATTCCGAGGGATCATAGGAGCTGGTGCGGACGGCGTCGTACCAGTCGCCGCCGCCGGGGCCCTGCCAGTGCAGCGTATGCATCGCATCCCGGCCTGGGGTTTCGAGGATGTCGACCTCCGGCGGCCAGTGGTCGTCCGATGCGGGCCAGAGCAGGATGGCCGTCATGGTGCCATGCCCCTCATCGACCTGCGCGTCGAAGGAGACGGTGCCGTAGTGGATGACGTTGCCGGCCTTCAGGCTGTTGAAGCCGCCACCTGTCCACCAGCCGCCGTCATGACGGGTCATGGTGACCTGCATCTCGCCGTCGCGGACATTCACGTCGCCGGCGTTCCAGCTCCAGACGCCGTTCCAGTAGACGCCGCCGTGATAAGGCTCGCCCCAATTGGCCGCGTCGTAGCCCTGGTTGAAGTCATCCCACAGGACCGTACGGAAGGCGCCTGGATTCAGATCCCCGCTCATCGGCCCGCTCCGATTCGGCAAGTGAGGGGGCCGTGACCGTCGGGATGGCGCATCGCGTCTTGTCTCCAGAACTGCGTTGGTTCCACACCGGCAGCCGGCCGCTGGCCGCGCCTTCCAGGCGGCAGGGCAGTCTTCACGCTCCGGTGACCGGGGGGATGTGAGACGCGAAACGATGCTTCATCAATCTCTGATTGTATTTTTCATACGATTTTTCCGCTGGGTGGCTGATTCAGCGGCAGACTTGGGTATATTTTCCTCGAATCGCCGGAATACGTTCCGGCCTGCAACGAATCATCAGCGGCCGAAGGGAAGCGGCTGGAGTCGCCCCGCCCGCGCATGAGACCCTGTCCAGGATAAGGAAGCTCCACATGTCCCGCCCCTGCCCCGGTCCCCGAGCCGTCACCAGCCGCCCCAACTGGCAGCCGCCGGCCAATGCCACGGACTGCCACTGCCACATCTTCGGCCCCTATGACCGCTACCCACTCTCACCAGGCCGGTCCTACACCCCGCCCGAAGCCTCGGTCGCGCAGTACCTGGACATGCTGGAGACCATCGGCCTGCACCGCACCGTCATCGTCCAGCCCAGCATCTACGGCACAGAGAATGCGGTGACGCTGGACGCGACGGAGGCGATCGGCCTGGACCGCGCCCGTGCCGTCGTGGTGGTGGATGACGGATTCGATGCCGCGCAGCTCCGGGCCATGGCGGCGCGCGGCGCCTGCGGCGTGCGCTTCAACGCGGTCAGCGGCAATGGCGCGCCGCTGGAGCAGCTCGAAACCCTGGCGGACCGGATCGCGCCGCTCGGCTGGCACCTGCAGCTCTACGCCCATGCCGAGCAATTGCCGGAGCTGGAGCCCATCCTCGCTCGCCTGCCCGTGCCGGTGGTGATCGACCATATGGGCGGTGTCCGGGCCAGCGAGGGCGGCCTGGACAGCCCCGCCTTCAAGGCCCTGCTCCGCCTGCTGGAGCGTGGCGCCTGGGCCAAGCTCTGCGGCTATCGTTCCTCCTCCGGGCACCCTTATGCGGATGTCGCGCCGATGGCGCGGGCCATGATCGCCGCCGCGCCGGAACGCTGCGTCTGGGGCACCGACTGGCCGCACCCCTCCCTGCACAGCCCGGAGGAGGTGCCGGATGACGGCTACCTGCTGGATCTCCTCGGCCAATGGGCGCCCGATCCAGCGCAGCGCCGGGCGATCCTGGTGGACAACCCGGCACGGCTCTACGGATTCTGACAGCCGCGTTGCGGAGACCCTTGCGGGCACGGCCGCGCCGGGACTAATCTCGGCGCATGGTCAGGATGCAGCCGCGCCGCGGCAAAGACCTCTCCGCGCGATTTTGGTACCGCTGGTACGCACCGGCGGCCTAGGATCAGCGCACACCCATCGCAGACCCCGAAGCCGCCACCGACTGGCGGCTTTCGTGTCTCTGGCCTCTCCTGACCTCACGAAATTTCCCGCCAGCCGTGGCGGCCTCAACCAGACGGAGGCCACCATGCAGCGCAGCGACTACGATTTCGACGTCATCACCGGACCGTCCACCCCGCTCCCCGAGCCCGAGCCGGCACGCCCGGCCGAGCCGGCGCAACCGAAGGACAGCGCGCAGGCCCATGGGGCGCAGCCCCGGGGCCAGACGACGCATGGCTGAGCCCCGGAGCGTCGCGCGGCGGCGCCCCGGTCCCTCGCTTGACCCGGGCGTAGCCGCGCGGGAGAGTCCCGCAACATGATCCTGCTGATCGACAACTACGACAGCTTCACCTTCAATCTCTATCACTTCCTGGGCGACCTTGGAGTGGAGATCGAGGTCCGGCGCAACGATGCCCTGACCCCGGAGGAGGCGCTGGCGATGCGGCCGGAGGCGATTCTGCTCTCCCCCGGCCCCTGCACCCCGGACCAGGCCGGCATCTGCCTGCCGCTGATCGCCGCCGCCGCGGCGGCGCAGGTGCCGCTGCTCGGCGTCTGCCTCGGTCATCAGGCCATCGGCCAGGCCTTCGGCGGCAGCGTGGTGCGCGCGGCGGAGCCGGTGCATGGCAAGGTCTGGGACGTGCATCATCGCGGCACGGATGTCTTCGCCGGCCTGCCCAGCCCCTTCCGCGCCACGCGCTACCACTCCCTCGTGGTGCGCCGGGACGACCTGCCGCCGGCATTGGAGGTGACCGCCTGGACCGAGGACGGCCTCATCATGGGCCTGGCGCATCGCAGCCTGCCGGTCTGGGGCGTGCAATTCCACCCCGAGAGCATCGCCAGCCAGCACGGCCACGACCTGCTGCGCAATTTCCTCTCGCTGGCGAAGATCCGCGCCAAGGTGCCGGCGTGAACAGCCTGAAGCCCGTCCTGGCCCGCCTCGCCGCCGGCGAGAAGCTGGCGGAGAGCGAGGCGGAGCATGCCTTCGGCCTCATCATGGCCGGCGAGGCCACGCCGGCGCAGATTGCCGGCCTTCTCATGGCCATGCGGGTGCGCGGCGAGACGGTGGCCGAGCTCACCGGCGCCGTCCGCGCCATGCGTGCCCGCATGACGGCGATCGAGGCGCCGGAAGGCGCCATCGACATCGTCGGCACCGGCGGTGACGCCTCCGGCTCGCTCAACATCTCCACCGCGACCGCGCTGGTTGTGGCCGGCTGCGGCGTGCCGGTGGCCAAGCACGGCAACCGGGCGCTCTCCTCCCGCTCCGGGGCCGCGGATGCGCTCTCCGCGCTGGGCGTGAACCTGGACGTGCCCCTCGACCGGCTGGAATCGGTGCTGGCCAAGGCCGGCATGGTCTTCCTGATGGCGCCCCGGCACCATTCCGCGCTGCGCCATGCCGCCGGTCCGCGCGTGGAGCTCGGCACCCGCACCATCTTCAACCTGCTGGGTCCGCTGGCGAATCCGGCACGGGTGAAGCGGCAGCTCACCGGCGCCTACCACCCGGACTGGCTGCGGCCGATGGCGGAGACCCTGGCCCGGCTCGGCACCGAGCGCGCCTGGCTGGTGCATGGCCAGGGGCTGGACGAGATTGCCCTCTCCGGCGAAACCCATGTGGTGTCGCTGGATAGGGGCACGATCCGGGAATTCACCATCGCCCCGGAGGATGCCGGCCTGCGCCGCGCCCCGCCCGAGGCAATCCGGGGCGGCGATCCGGCAGAGAACGCCCTGGCGCTTTCCGCCCTGCTCGCCGGAACCCCGGGCCCCTATCGCGACGTTGTCCTGCTGAATGCGGCGGCCGCCCTTGTCGTGGCCGGACGGACCGACGATCTGCGCGCCGGCGCGGAGGAGGCGGCCCGTTCCATAGACAGCGGGGCCGCCGCTGCCGTACTGGCCCGCCTCAAGGACGCCACCGCTTCCATGGAAACCCGATGAACGCCCCCCAGGTCATCCGCCCCGAACTGGACGTGCCGGACACGCTGGCGCGCATCCTGGCCGACAAGTACGAGGAGGTGCGCGAGCGCTCCGCCGCCGTCTCCCAGTCGGACATGGAACGGTATGCGCTGGCCTCGCCGAAGCCGCGCGACTTCACCGCAGCGCTCTGCGGCGCCGTGGCAGAAGGCCGGGTCGGGCTGATCGCCGAGATCAAGCGTGCCTCCCCCTCCGGCGGGCTGATCCGCGATCCCTTCGAGCCTGCCACCCTGGCGCAAGCCTATTGCAGCGGCGGGGCCTCCTGCCTCTCGGTCCTGACCGACGCACCCTATTTCCAGGGCTCGCCTGACCATCTGAAGGCCGCCCGTGCCGCCTGCCCGCTGCCGGTGCTGCGCAAGGACTTCATCGTCCATCCCTGGCAGGTCTTCGAATCGCGGGTCATGGGCGCGGACTGCATCCTGCTCATCATGCGGGCGCTGACCGACGCCCAGGCACATGAGCTGGAGGACATCGCCCGCTCCCTCGACATGGCCGTGCTGGTCGAGGTGCATGACCGACGGGAACTGGAGCGGGGCCTGGGGCTGGAGAGCCGGCTGATCGGCATCAACAACCGTAATCTCAATACCTTACAGACCGACATTCGTGTTACGGAGGAGCTGGCGCCGCTGATCCCGGCCGACCGCATCCCGGTCGCCGAGAGCGGCATCCGTACCCCGCAGGATGTCCGCCGCATGGCCGCCGCCGGTGCCCGCTGCATCCTGGTCGGCGAGCATCTGATGCGCCAGCAGGACGTGGCCGAGGCGGCGCACCAGCTCGTCCACGCGCTCTGAGATGGGTAAGGCTCCCGGCCAGCCCGGCTTCACCCATTTCGACGAGCAGGGCCGGGCCGCCATGGTGGATGTCTCCGCCAAGCCGGAGACGGAGCGAGTGGCCATCGCCCGCGGGCGGGTGGTGATGGCGCCGGAAACCCTGGCGCGTATCCAGGAGGGCCAGGTGGGCAAGGGCGACGTGCTGGGCGTCGCCCGTCTCGCCGGCATCATGGCCGCCAAGCGGACCAGCGAGCTGATTCCGCTCTGCCATCCGCTGATGCTCTCCAAGGTCACAGTGGATCTCGCCCCTGCCCCGCCGGACGCGGTGGAGATTGAGGCGCTGGTGAAAGTCGCCGGCAAGACCGGGGTGGAGATGGAAGCGCTGACCGCGGTGACGGTCGCGGCGCTGACGGTCTATGACATGTGCAAGGCGCTGGACCGCGGCATGCGGATAGAGGCGGTGCGGCTGTCGCATAAATCAGGCGGAAAATCCGGCACTTACGAGGCGGAGTGATGCTTTCGGTCGAAGAGGCCCGCGGACGGATCCTCGCCGCCCTCTCCCCCACCCCGGCGGAGACGGTGCCGCTCGCCGCGGCATGGGGCCGGGTGCTGGCCCGCCCGGTCCTCTCCCGCGTCACCCAGCCGCCGGCCGATGTCTCGGCCATGGACGGCTATGCGGTACGCGCCGCGGATGCGGTGGAAGGCGCGCGCCTGGCCGTGACCGGCACGGCCCCCGCCGGCCATCCCTATGCGGGCACGGTTGGTCCCGGCGAGGCGGTGCGGATCTTCACCGGCGGCCTCGTCCCGCCCGGCGCCGATTCGATCCTCCTGCAGGAGGATGCCGAAGCCGCAGAGGGCAGCGTCGTGGTGAAGGAAGCGGTGCGCGAGGGCCGCTGGATCCGCCGCCGCGGCCTCGATTTCGCCGAGGGCGAGGAATTGCTGCCCGCCGGCCGCCGCTTGACCGCGCGCGACATTGGCCTGGCCGCAGCTGCGAACCACCCCTGGCTCACGGTCCACCGGGCGCCGCGAATCGGCATCCTGGCCACCGGCGATGAGATCGCCCTTCCCGGCGAGCCGATCCCGCCCGGCGGCATCGTCAGCAGCAACGCCCATGCCCTCGCCGCCCTGGTCCGCGCCGCCGGGGGCGAGCCGCTGGTGCTGCCCATCGCCCCGGACGATTCGCAGGCCATCGCCGAGGCCGCCCGCGCCGCCCGCGCCTGCGACCTGCTGGTGACCACCGGCGGCGCCAGCGTCGGCGACCATGACCTGGTGCAGAGCGCGCTGGGACCGGAGGGCTTCGCCCTCGACTTCTGGAAGATCGCCATGCGGCCGGGCAAGCCGCTGATCTGGGGCAGGCTGGGGACAACTCCCGTGCTTGGCTTGCCGGGCAATCCGGTCTCCGCTCTGGTCTGCGGCGTGGTCTTCCTGGTGCCGGCCCTGCAGCGCCTCTCTGGCCTGCCGGGCGAGGCGCCGCGCACCGTCCAGGCCCGCGCGGGCACCGCCCTGCCGGAGAATGACCGCCGATTCGACCATCTGCGCGCCCGGCTGGAGAGCGGGGCAGATGGCGGCCTGGTGGCGACTCCCTTCCCGGTGCAGGACAGTTCCATGCTGAAGACCCTGGCGCGGGCGGAGGCGCTGATCCTGCGCCCTCCGCACGCGCCCGCCCTGCCGGAAGGCGCCATGCTGGAGGTCATCCCCCTCGGCGATCTCGGCATCTGAACTGCTGCTTGTGGAAAACATTTGACGAGCCGCCTGGAACCTTCGTAGAACGACCACGACGGTTTCCCGTTTGTTCCCGGCAGCACCGGGAACCGGGCGCCAAGGGGATGGACGGAGGCCACCAGTGCTCACCCGCAAGCAGCACGAGCTGCTGATCTTCATCGACAAGCATCTGCGCACGACCGGCTTCTCCCCCTCCTTCGAGGAGATGAAGGAGGCGCTGCATCTGAAGTCGAAATCCGGCATCCACCGGCTGATTACGGCGCTGGAGGAGCGCGGGTTCCTTCGCCGCCGCGCCCATCGCGCCCGGGCGCTGGAGGTGATCCGCCTGCCGGAGAACCTGGCGCCGCGCCGCGCCGCGGATCTGTCCGCCGCCCCGGCACGCGAGTCCGCCTTCGCCCCCAATGTCATCCGCGGCAATTTCGCCCCGAACCTGGCCGGCGTGCAGAAGGCGGCCAATGAGGCCGCGGCGGTCCACCTGCCGCTCTATGGCCGCATCGCCGCCGGCCTGCCGATCGAGGCGCTGCGCGACTCGGGCAGCAGCGTGGAGTGCCCGGCCGCCATGCTCGGCGCTGGCGAGCACTACGCGCTGGAGGTCGCCGGCGATTCGATGATCGAGGCCGGCATCCTGGATGGCGACACGGTCATCATCCGCCGCGGCGATACGGCGGAGAACGGCGCCATCGTGGTGGCGCTGGTGGACGAGAACGAGGTGACGCTGAAACGCCTGCGCCGCCGTGGCAATTCCATCGCGCTCGAAGCGGCGAACCCGCGCTACGAGACGCGCATCTTCGGCCCGGACCGGGTGCGGGTGCAGGGTCGGCTGGTCGGGCTGCTGCGCAAGTACTGACCCCCTACTCCGTCCGCGCGGGCGGTTCCGCCGAGGGAAGTCCACGCGGCAGCGGCACCGGAGACACCCAGGGGCGAGCGCCGCGCGCCGCCCGGTCGCTCAACACGCGGAGGCCAGATCGGTCCAGCCAGGCCGCATGCGGTCCGTTACGCCAGACGGCAAAGCGATCCACAACCTGGGCGGCGCAGCGGCCGCGCACCGGTTCGGCCGAGACGACCAGCGCAGCAGTGGCGCAGGCGGCCTGCGGCGGGTCGCCGCGCAATAGCACCACCGAGGGCCCCTCCGGCACAGGCCGCAGGGTGCAGGCGCCGGGGCGGCAGAGGATGGCTCCCTCCGCCAGGCGGCCCTCCAGCGGCAGGGCTGGCGCCTCTGCCAAGCCGTAGAGCCGCAGCCAGGTGTCACGGGTGAGGTTCGATGCGCCGGAGAGGCGTTGCAGGAACAGCTCCTCGCCAGCGTGCAGGGCGATCAGCCGGCCATCGCCGGAAACCAACAGGTCCGGCGGCCGTTCCCAGGCGCCACTGGCCAGCCCGGCTGCGATCAGCGGCAGGCCGAACAGCCGCCAACCGCTGCGCCACAGGCAAAGCCAGAGCATGCCGAACGCGGTCATTCCCAGCCCCCAGGCCGGGATGGGCGGTACCTGCAGGGCAGCACCGGGCCAGCCGGCGACCCAGCGGGCCACGGCAAGGATCGCCTCCACCCCCCAGCCCATGGGCACCAGGGCCAGCCATTCCAGCCCCAGCGGCATCAGCGCCACCGCCGCCATGCCGGCCGGCATGACCAGCAGCGAGGTCAGCGGTACGGCCAGCGCATTCGCCGCCACGCCATAGAGCTGCAGCCGGCCGAAATGGTGCAGGCCGAAGGGCGTGGTCGCCGCGCCCGCCAGCACCGAGGTTGCCACCAGCCCGAACAGCCCCAGCACCAACCGCCGCTTCCACCGCTCCTTCTCCCCGGCGGCGGGCAGGCGCGGGCGCAGCCATTCCCAGCCGGCGATCAGCGCCAGGACCGCGGCAAAGCTCATCTGGAAGCTGGCACCGAGCAGCGCAGCGGGCTGCGCTAGCAGCACCGCCGCCGCGGCCAGCGCCCAGGCGCGCAGGCTGAGCACCCGGCGGCCCGCCAGCAGGGCCAGGGTCGCCAGTGCCGCCATTGCGAAGCTCCGCTGCATCGGCACCTGCGATCCGGTCAGCAGCATGTAGAAGCCGCCCATCGCCAGCGCGCCCACCGCCGCCAGGGGCTTCACCGGCAGGCGCAGCGCCAGCCAGGGCAGCAGCGCCAGCAGCAGCCGCAGCAGGCCGAAGCCGACGCCCATCACGATGGTGATGTGCAGGCCGGAGACGGAGAGCAGATGCGCCAGGCCGGAATCCCGCATGGCGGCGAGATCCGCGGCCGGGATGGCGCTTTGCCCGCCGGTCAGCAGCGCCGCCGCGACCGCCCCGGCGGCGCCGGGGATGGCAGCCGCGGTGCGGGCCTCGACCAGGGCGCGCAGCCCGGCGAAGGCAGGCGGACGGCCCTCCCCCGGCGCCACATCCGCCGGACCGAGCGCGAAGCCGCTGCCGCCGAGGCCGGAGAACCAGGCAGCGCGCTGGAAATCCCAGGCACCGGGATAGGCGGGTGCGGCGGGTGGCCGCACCAGGGCGCGGACCGTCAGCCGGTCGCCCGGCTGCAGCCGTGCCGGATCATCGGCGCGGAGGCGGATGCGGATATGACGCGGCTGAGCCTCGCCGCCATTGATCCGCGGTGCCTCCAGCGTCACGCGCCGGCCTTCGGGCAGCATGTCCACGGCGGTGATGCGGCCGGCGACGATCATGGCACCGCGCGGCAGGTCGAGCGCCGGCGGCTGCCGCGCGGTGTGCCAGGTGGCGGCGGCGAAGCCCAGCAACCCGGCAGCGACCAGGCCAAGCGCCCAGCCGGCGATGGGCCGCCGCAGCCCTAGCCAGATCGCCAGCAGCAACAGGGCGGGTGCGAGCCAGGCCACGGCCAGGGGCGGCTCCGCAGGCAGGGCGAAATAGGCCAGCACGCCCATGCCGAGCGCAACCGCCAGCCAGGGCGCAAAGCGCGACTGCTCCGCCGCCAGCAGCGCGTCCAGCCAGGCGGCTGGGCGGGCGGGCCATCGCGGGGCAGGCCAGGCGAGGCTGAAGGACATCCGCAACAAATCTGTGTTGATGGAATGATCTAATCAACCACAAGCTGCGCCCGTCCGCGCCACGCACGGCAGCCGTGCAGCCACGGGGCCAGTGCAGCGATTTCCCCCGTGGCGGGTTCTGCTCTAGGAACGCCCCCTTCCGGATGACGCCGCAGATAGGCCCGAGATGACCGTCCGCACCCGCTTTGCCCCCTCCCCCACCGGCTACCTGCATATCGGCGGCGCCCGCACGGCGCTGTTCAACTACCTCTTCGCCCGCCACCATGGCGGCCAGTACCTGCTGCGCATCGAGGATACCGACCGCGCCCGCAGCACGCGGGAAGCAGTGCAGCAGATCCTCGACAGCCTGGAATGGCTCGGCCTCTCGCCAGACGAGCCGCCGGTCTATCAGAGCCAGCGCGAGGCACGCCATGCCGAGGTGGCGCGGGAGCTGCTGGCGCGCGGCAAGGCCTATCTGGCCTTCGACACGCCTGAGGAACTGCAGGCCATGCGCAAGCAGGCGATGAAGGAAGGCCGTCCGCCGCGCTACAATGGCTACTGGCGCGACCGTGACCCGAGCGAGGCGCCACCGGACCGCAAGCCCGCCATCCGCCTGAAGGCGCCGCGCGAGGGCGAGACGGTGGTGAAGGATCTGGTCCAGGGCGAGGTGCGCGTCGCCAACAGCGAATTGGATGACATGATCATCCTGCGCTCGGACGGCACGCCGACCTATCTGCATGCGGTGGTGGTGGACGACCACGATATGGGCATCACCCATGTCATCCGCGGCGACGACCACCTGACCAATACCTTCCGGCAATGCCAGATCTACGATGCGATGGGCTGGAAGCGCCCCTTCTTCGCACATATCCCGCTGATCCACGGCCAGGACGGCGCCAAGCTGTCCAAGCGGCACGGCGCGGTGAGCGTGCTGGAATTCCGCGAGCAGGGCTACCTGCCGGAGGCGGTGTGCAACTACCTGCTGCGCCTCGGCTGGGGGCATGGCGACGAGGAATTCGTCCCGCGCGACCGCGCCATCCAGCTCTTCGAGCTGCATGATGTGGGCCGCTCGGCCAGCCGGATGGATTATGCGAAGCTGACGCATCTGAACGGCGTCTATCTGCGCCAGGCGGATGACGAGCGGCTGCTGGAAGAGACGATGGAGCGGCTGGCGAAGCGCGGCGTGCTGTTCGGCACGGAGGGCGCGGAGCGTGTCCGGCTGCTGATGCCGGATCTCAAGGAACGGGCGAAGACGTTGGAGGAGCTGGCAGACAATGCCGCCTTCGCCGCCGTCGAGGGCCCGCCGCCGATGGCCCCCAAGGCCGCGGCGCTGCTGACGCCGGAGGCGCGGGCGCGGTTGGCGGATCTCGCGCAGTTCCTGAACAACGCACCCTGGGAGCGGCAGGATCTGGAAGCCTGGCTGCGCGACTATGCCGAGGTGAAGGGGCTGAAGCTCGGCCAGGTGGCGCAGCCGCTGCGCGCCGCCCTGACCGGCAGCACGCAGAGCCCGCCAATTGATGCGGTGCTCT
>CALGVL010000076.1 GCA_937930165.1 uncultured Acetobacteraceae bacterium | reverse complement strand
AGGCGGCGAGCGCCGTACCCGCCCGCGCCGCCGGCAGCACGCGCTCCCGCAGCGCCGCGCTGCCGAACAGCGTGACGGCACCGGCCCCGAGCCCTTGCATCGCGAAGGCGAAGTCCGCCAGCCCGGCATGCCTGGCCAGGATCTCGCGCGCGATACAAAGGGAGCGCACATCCAGCTGCCCATCCTCCGGCACCGCGACCCGCAGCAGCCCGGCATCCCCCATGGCGCGGGCCAGGCGTCGCGTGCTGCCATCCACATCCCGCTCATCCACCAGCGCGGCGGCGTGAGCTGCGGCCCAGCCCTCCACCTCCGCCGCCCAGTCCCGGTGGCGTGGTTCGAAGAAGGGCCAGGTGAGGAAGTCGCGGTCGGGCATCGGCGTCAGTCGCCCTTGAAGACCGGCCGCTGCTTCGCCACGAAGGCATCATAGGCGCGGCGGAAGTCCCTGGTCGTCATGCAGAGTGCCTGCGCGACCGCCTCGGCCTCGATCGCCTGTTCCACGCTCATCGCCCATTCCATCTGCAGCATGCGCTTGGTCATGGCATGGGCGAAATTCGGCCCGGCGGCGATATCCCGCGCCAGCGCCGCTGCCTCCTCCGCCAGCCCCTCCGGCGCCACCAGGCGATTGAAGAACCCCCAGGCCAGCCCTTCCTCCGCCGACATGGCGCGGCCGAGATAGAGCAGCTCGCTCGCCCGCCCCTGGCCGATGATGCGCGGCAGGATGGCGCAGGCGCCCATGTCGCATCCCGCCAGGCCCACGCGATTGAACAGGAAGGCCACCTTCGCCCGCGGCGTGCCGACCCGCAGATCCGAGGCCATGGCGATGATCGCCCCGGCTCCCGCCGCAACGCCATCCACCGCCGCGACGATCGGCTGCGGACAGGCCCGCATCGCCTTCACCAACTCGCCGGTGAGACTGGTGAACTGCATCAACCCTTTGGTGTCACGTTCCAGCAGCGGTCCGATGATCTCATGCACATCGCCGCCGGAGCAGAAATTCCCGCCCGCCCCGGTGACGACGAAGACCTTCACCTGCTCATCCTGCGCCGCCGCGCGGAACAATGCGGCAAGCTCGGCATAGCTCTCGAAGGTCAGCGGATTTTTCCGCTCCGGCCGGTTCAGCGTGATGGTGGCGACGCTGCCATCCACCTCCAGCCGGACATGCCGCGCGGCGTAGCCGGCGAGCGGGGGTGTGATCGCAGTCATTCCGGCAACTCCTGCAAGGATGCCTGCACGCTGCCCTTGGCCCGGCCCAGCAGGCGGTGCAGCGCGGCGCGGTCGGGGGCGGACAGCCCGCCGAGCAGTTCGGCGATCCAGGCCTCATGCGCCGCCGACTGGCGGGCGAATTCGCGGCGGCCGCGCGGCGTCAGGCGCAAGGTCTGGGCGCGGCGGTCGGCGGCGCTGGTGCGTCGCTCGATCAGCCCCTCCGCCTCCAGCCGCGCGGCAAGGCCGGTGACATTGCCGTTGCTCACCATCATGCGGCGGGAGATCTCCCCCAGCGTCAGCCCGCCCCCGGCGCGTTCCAGCTGAGCGAGCAGGTCGAAGCGGGGGAGGGTGGTGCCGAAATCCTGGCGCAGACGGCGGCGGATCGCGGCCTGGATCAGATTGGTGCAGGTCAGCAACCGCAGCCAGAGGCGCAGCTCGTCCTTGTGCCCGTCCGGCATGTTGGCCAGGGCCGTCTCCGCATCCACGCCGGCCGTCATGTCGTCGGGCGGACTCATGCCTCTCCCCCTGAGACCGGGATGGCAGCGCCGTTCACCGCTTCGGCGCCGGGCAGGCAAAGGAACAGCACCGCGGCCGCCACTTCCTCCGGGCGCACCAAGCGGCCCTGCGGGTTGTGGCGCGCAAGCTCGGCGCGGGCCTCGGCCTCGCTCCGCCCGGTCCTGGCGGCGATGCGCGCCACGCTCTCGGCGACCATATCCGTATCCGTGAATCCGGGACACACGGCGTTGACGGTGATGCCCTTGCCCGCGACCTCCAACGCCAGTGCCCGCGTCAGGCCGAGCAGCCCATGCTTCGCCGCCACATAGGCCGTGACATAAGGGTAGCCCTTCAGCGCCGCGGTGGAGGCGATGTTGACGATCCGCCCATGCCCGGCCGCCAACATCCCCGGCAGCACCGCCCGCGTCACCGCCGCGGCACCCAGCAGGTTCACGGCCAGCATCCGCCGCCACAACCCTGTATCGGATTTCAGGAAGGGCGCACTTTCCGCCGCTCCCGCCGCATTCACCAGGATTTCCGCCGCGGGCAGCTCCGGCAGGCTCTCTGCCGCGACATCCGCGGTGACGAATCCCTGCGCCGCTCCCGCTTCCACCGCTGCGCGCAGAGGTTCTGCCCGCCGCCCTAGCACCGTTACGAGGGCCCCGGCCCCGGCCAGGGCCCGGGCGCAGGCCAGGCCAATGCCGCTGCCGCCACCGGTGACAAGCGCCCGCCGCCCGGCGAGCGGCGCGGTGCCGTGGCTGTGTCCGGGTCCAGGGACCGCGTCCATGGGGCCTCCTTGATGTTTGAAGCTTAAAGCATCGTCGCGGGACGGCACAAGCCTGGATTCTCGTTGTCGCACGAATGATTGAAGCTTAAAGTAATCGGATCAGCGAGAGGACCACGCGATGCGGATCGCGGTGATCGGGGGCGGCCCCGCCGGGCTCTATTTCGCCATCCTGATGCAGCGGGACTTCCCCGGTGCACGCATCACCGTCGTGGAACGCAACCGCCCCGACGATACCTTCGGCTTCGGCGTGGTGTTCAGCGACCAGACGTTGGACATCTTCCAGGAGGCGGACGAGCCGAGCTACCGTGCCATCACCGAAAGCTTCGCCTATTGGGACGATATCGAGATCCACCTCAAGGGCACCGTCCACCGCATCGGCGGCAACGGCTTCTGCGGCTGTT
>CALGVL010000075.1 GCA_937930165.1 uncultured Acetobacteraceae bacterium | reverse complement strand
AAGGGCGTGCATGTCGTCACGGTGAACGACTACCTGGCGAAGCGCGACGCGGAGTGGATGGGGCGGATCTACCGCTTCCTCGGCCTCTCCGTCGGCGTCATCGTGCATGGCCTGACCGATGACGAGCGCCGCGCCGCCTATGCCGCAGACGTCACCTACGGCACGAACAACGAATTCGGCTTCGACTACCTCCGCGACAACATGAAGTACCGGCTGGAGGAAATGGTCCAGCGGGAATTCAACTATGCCATCGTGGACGAGGTCGACAGCATCCTGATCGACGAGGCGCGGACCCCGCTGATCATCAGCGGCCCGGCCGAGGACAGCAGCGACCTCTACCGCCGGGTGGACGAGGTCGTGAAGCTCCTGGTGCAGGACAAGGCGACCTACGAGAAGGACGAGAAGTTCAAGACCGTCTCCCTGACCGAGGACGGCAATGCCCGTGTCGAGGAGATGCTGCGGGAGGCCGGGCTGCTGGTAGAGGGCGACCTCTACGACTTCCACAACGTGACTCTGGTGCACCACGTCAACCAGTCGCTGCGCGCCCATACGCTGTTCGCGCGGGACGTGGACTACATCGTCCAGGACGACAAGGTCGTCATCATCGACGAGTTCACCGGCCGCAAGATGGAGGGCCGGCGCTACTCCGACGGGCTGCACCAGGCGCTGGAGGCGAAGGAGCACGTCACCGTCCAGCCGGAGAACCAGACCCTCGCCTCCATCACCTTCCAGAACTACTTCCGGCTCTATCCCAAGCTTGCCGGCATGACCGGCACGGCGGCGACCGAGGCCGACGAATTCGCCGAGATCTATAAGCTGGACGTGGTCGAGATCCCGACCAATGTGCCCGTCGCGCGCAAGGACGAGGACGACGAGGTCTACCGCACGGCGCGCGAGAAATACGAGGCGGTGATCGCCCTGATCGACGAGGCGCGGACCCGCGGCCAGCCCGTCCTGGTCGGCACCACCAGCATCGAGAAGTCGGAGCTGATCTCCTCGCTGCTGAAGAAGCGCGGCATCCCGCACAACGTGCTGAACGCCCGCTACCACGAGCAGGAGGCGGAGATCATCGCCCAGGCCGGCCGGCCGGGCGCCGTCACCATCGCCACCAACATGGCCGGCCGCGGCACCGACATCAAACTCGGCGGCAATGCCGAGATGCTGGCGCGACAGGAAGTCGGCACCGAGGAGGGCCCGGAATACGAGGCCGCGCTGGCCCGCCACAAGGTGGAGGTGGAGCAGGCCCAGGCGAAGGTGAAGGAGGCCGGCGGCCTCTTCGTCATCGGCACCGAGCGGCATGAGAGCCGGCGCATCGACAACCAGCTCCGCGGCCGCTCCGGCCGCCAGGGCGATCCGGGCGCCTCGCGCTTCTTCCTCTCGCTGGAAGACGACCTGATGCGCATCTTCGGCAGCGACCGCATGGGCGGGATGCTGCAGAAGCTTGGTCTGAAGGAAGGGGAGGCCA
The DNA here is from genome assembly GCA_937930165.1 of uncultured Acetobacteraceae bacterium. Taxonomy (GTDB): domain Bacteria; phylum Pseudomonadota; class Alphaproteobacteria; order Acetobacterales; family Acetobacteraceae; genus CALGVL01. The sequence continues at coordinate 7,522 of CALGVL010000075.1, read as the reverse complement.
TCGTCCACCCCTGGATCAACAAGGCCTTGGAGAAGGCGCAGAAGAAGGTCGAGGCGCGGAACTTCGATACCCGCAAGAACCTGCTGAAATACGACGACGTCATGAACGACCAGCGGCGGGAGGTCTATGCCCAGCGCCGCGCCTTCATGAAAGCCGATGACGTCTCCGAGACCGTGGCCGAGATGCGCCGCGAGAGCATCGCCGCCATGGTGGATCGCGCCATCCCCGAGAACGCCTATCCCGAGCAATGGGACCTGACCGGGCTGGAGGAGCAGGTGAAGAACCAGCTCGGCCTCGACCTGCCCGTGATCGCCTGGGGCAAGGAGGAAGGCATCGACGAGACCGCGGTGCGCGAGCGCATCGAGGCCGCCGCCGAGCAGCACTACGCCGCCAAGGCCGCCAATCTCGGCCCCGAGCTGATGCGGATGGTCGAGAAGTCGCTGCTGCTTCAGGTCTTCGACCAGGTGTGGAAGGAGCATCTGCTGGCGCTGGACCATCTGCGCCAGGGCATCGGGCTGCGCGCCTACGGTCAGCGCGACCCGCTGAACGAGTACAAGTCCGAGGCCTTCGCCCTGTTCAACGCCATGCTCTCGGACCTGCGGGACCGGGTGACGGGGCTGCTGATGCGGATCGAGGTCCGCCCCGAGGCCCCGCCGCCGATGCCTGAGCCGGTGCGGATCCTGGACATGCGCCACCCGGAGCCGGCCATGGCCGAGATGGAGTTGGCCGGCGCCGGCGAGCCGGGCTACGAGGCGGTGCCGATGGCCGGCGCCGCCGGCACGCGGCAGATGGATGCGGTCAATCCCAGGGCCCCCACCGCCTGGGACCGCACCCCGCGCAACGCCCCCTGCCCCTGCGGCAGCGGGAAGAAGTACAAGCACTGCCACGGCCGGGTCTGACCCCGGCCGGGCACCCCTTTCGTTTCGCGCTCGCCAGCCTGTGTTCCCGCCTCCCCGCGGGTCGCGCATCCCATCGGCTGCGAGCGTGGGACCCTGCTCGGCCTCGGAGCCGCGCCCGCCCCGGCCGGATCAGTCCGCTGGGAGGATGCGGCCCGATTTCTCGACGATCAGGCGGCATTGCCTGCCGCGGAACCGGAAGGTGACGCGCAGGCGGCCCGCATCCTCCCCCTCACCCTTCTCAGTGACCTGATAGACAAGGCCCGCCTTCATCCCAGGGAGAAGGGCCTCAAGCGGGACCTTCAGCCCCTCCGCCACGACCTCCATCGGGAAGATGACCGTGCCGTCGGCCTCGAACTCGGCCAGAGGGTGGGCCGCTTGTGCTGCGCCGCTCATGCTGCCGCGCTCCCTAGCCGAGAGAGGAATAGACGGGCCAGTCGGCGGAGACGATCGCCTGGGACGTGAATCCGGCCATGACGACACCTCGAATAAACATGCATCAATTAAGCATCTTATATTCGCAGCCGCTCGAGGCAAGGAATAACGGCGCAACGTCATGCCGGAGGGGGCCGGACCGGCGGAGGCCACGACAACCCGGCCGCCCCAGCCCTGCGATGGCCCCAACGCAGGCGTGAAGGGATGCTTGCGGCACATCAAGGCCGCTGGCGGCACATTGCGCCAGTCGGGTCCGAGACCCACGGGCCCTCCATGCCCGGGGCGGGAGAGATGCGCCATGACGAACCGGCAAATGCATGAGGTCATCCTGCGGCGGCGGCCGGTGACGATGTCACCCGATGCGACGGTGCAGGAGGCCAGCCGCGAGATGCGCAACCGCCGCATCGGCGCCGTGCTGGTCACCGATCCGGAGGGAAGGCTGCTTGGCATCTTCACCGGCCGGGACGCCGTCTGCCGCATGCTCGCCGAATGCCGCGACCCCGCCGGCACGTGCCTGGGTGAGGTGATGACGAGGAACCCGGAAACGATCGGCCCAAAGACCACGGCAATCGAGGCATTGCGCCTGATGCGCGACTGCGGCTTCCGTCACCTGCCGGTGGTAGAGGGCGAGAGGCTGCTCGGCATCGTCTCCCGCGGCGATTTCGAGGGGCTGGAACAGGCCCGGCTGGATGAGGAAACCGGATTATGGGAGCGGCTGTGAGCCGCCGCTCCGTCAGGAAAGGCCATTCCGCAGCGCGGGCGCTTCCGGCAGGTCCGGCACACCCGCATCGGCCAGGGGGTGGAAGTGGCGCAGCTCGCCACCCAGGACATGCTCCATTGGGGCGCTGCCAGCACCATCCTGTCCCGAGCGGAAGCGCAAGCGGCACGGCCTTTGCGGGCCTTTCCGTCGCGGAGCGGTGATCGCAGCCCCATGCCCGACTGGTCCAGTCTGCGCCAGCCGGGACGAGGGACCGCCGCACCGACGCAGCCCTCGACGCCGGCCCATATGCGCCCGGGCGATGGTGCCCGAACGGCCTCCCCTCGCCCCACACGCCAGGGCGCGAGCCCGAGGGAGACGCATGCCATGCTCAATCGCCGTTCGCTCCTGGCCGGAACCACCATCGCCACCCTCGTGCGGCCGGCCATCCTGCGCGCCGCCGGCACGCCCGGCGTCACCGCCGACGAGCTGAAGATCGGCCATATCTGCCCCTATAGCGGCCCTGCCTCTGCCTATGGCGCGGTCGGCCGCGGCGACCAGGCCTTCTTCAGGATGGTGAACGACCAGGGCGGCATCGCCGGGCGGAAGATCAATTTCGTCACCTATGACGACGGCTACAGCCCGCCCAGGACGGTGGAGCAGGCACGCCGGCTGATCGAGCAGGACCGCGTCGCCTTCCTGTTCAACACCCTCGGCACACCCACGAATTCCGCCATCGTGCGCTATGTGAATGCGCGCAAGGTGCCGCACCTGTTCCTGGCGACCGGCGCCGACAAATGGGGCGACTACAAGGAACATCCCTGGACCATCGGCTACCAGCCCAGCTACCGGACCGAGGCGCAGATCTACGCCCGGCACATGCTGGAGCAGGCGCGGGATGCGAAGATCGCGATCCTCTTCCAGAACGACGATTTCGGGAAGGACTACCTGGCCGGCGCCCGCGACGTGCTGGGCGACCGCTTCGACAAGCAGGTCGTCACCGCCTCCTACGAGGTCACGGACCCGACGATCGATTCCCAGATCGTGTCGCTCCAGGCGAGCGGGGCGGAGGTGCTGCTCACCGCCGCGACACCCAAATTCGCCGCCCAGGCCATCCGCAAGGTGCATGATGTCGGCTGGAAGCCGATGTTCTTCCTGACCAACGTGTCGATCTCCATCGGCAGCGTCATCCAGCCAGCCGGACCGGAGAAGGCGGTGGGCATCATCACCTCTGCCTATCTGAAGGTGGCGAATGACGCGGCCTGGAAGGACGATCCCGGTATGCGGGAGTGGAACGCCTTCATGGACAAGTACCTGCCGGACGCCGACCGGGAAGATTCGAGCTACGTCACCGCCTATGGCGTCAGCACGGCGCTGATGCATGTGCTGCACCAGTGCGATGGCGACTTCTCCCGCGAGAACGTCATGAAGCAGGTGACGCACATCAACAACCTGGAGATCCCGGTCCTGCTGCCCGGCATCCGGGTGAACACCAGCCCCACCAACTACCACCCGATCCGGGCGATGCAGCTGCAGAAATGGAATGGCCGCACCTGGGAGCGGTTCGGGGGCATCATCGAGGGAGCGGCGAGCGCCTGAGTTCCGGGGCCCGGGCCGCCGCCGGCAAGGCGCGGGGCCGGCGGCGGTCCCGCCAGCCCTGCCCGCGCCCAATAGGCCGGGAGGCCTTGGGAGGCAGCCCATGCTGCACCGTCGAACTCTGCTGTCCGGCGCCATGTTCGGCGCGGCCGGACTTGCGGCGCCGCGCATCCTGCATGCCGGGGATAGCACCGGCGTCACGGCGACCGAACTGAAGATCGGCAACACCTGCGCCTATAGCGGCCCGGCTTCCGCCTATGGCGTGATCGGGCGCTGCGAGCAGGCCTTCTTCAGGATGGTGAACGACCAGGGCGGCATCGCCGGGCGGAAGATCAACTTCATCAGCTATGACGACGGCTACAGCCCGCCCAGAACGGTGGAGCAGGCGCGGCGGCTGGTGGAGCAGGACCGCGTCGCCTTCCTGTTCCAGACGCTCGGCACGCCCTGCAACTCGGCCATCGTGCGCTATGTGAACCAACGGAAGGTGCCGCATCTCTTCGTCGCCAGCGGCGCCGACAAATGGGGCGACCACAAGGAACATCCCTGGACCATCGGCTGGCAGCCCAGCTACCGCACCGACGCCCAGATCTACACGAAGCACATGCAGCAGCAGAGGCCGGATGCGAAGCTGGCTATCCTTTACCAGAACGACGACTTCGGGAAGGATTACGTCATTGGCGTGCGCGACATCCTCGGCGGCCGCTTCGACCAGGTCGCCAGGACCGCCTCCTATGAGGTAACGGACGCCACTATTGATTCGCAGATCGTCTCCCTGCAGGCGGGCGGGTCCGATGCGCTCCTCATCGCCGCGACGCCCAAATTCGCTGCCCAGGCCATCCGCAAGGTCCATGATATCGGCTGGAAGCCGATGTTCTTCCTGACCAATGTCTCCATCTCGGTCGGCAGCGTGATGGAGCCGGCCGGGCCGGAGCGGGGCGTGGGCATCATCACCTCCGCCTATCTCAAGGATCCGACCGACCCGGCCTGGAAGGAGGATCCCGGCATGAACGAATGGCGCGGCTTCATGCAGCGCTACATCCCGGACGGCGACCTGACCGATGGCAGCTATGTCTATGGCTATGGCGCAAGCAAGACGATGCTGCAAACCCTGCACCAATGCGGCGACGACTTCTCGCGCGAGCGGGTGATGCGGGAAGTGGCCAATCTGCGGGACCTCGAACTGCCGGTCCTGCTGCCGGGCATCAAGGTGAACACCAGCCCGACCAATTTCCACCCGATCCGGGCCATGCAGTTGCAGAAATGGAATGGCCGCACCTGGGAGCGGTTCGGAAACGTCATCGAGGGGGCGCAGAGCGCCTGAATCCGGGCGGCCCCGTCTAGCCCTCTGCTGGCGCTGGCCCTAGTCTTGCCGGTTGAGGGAGGACAGTCATGCCCGAAAGCCCGATCGATCCACAATTGATGCAGGAGACCCGCCTGCCCCTGGCGGGCCTCCGCGTCCTGGACCTCACTCTCGCCCGCGCCGGCCCCACCTGTGTCCGGCACCTGGCCGACTGGGGCGCCGACATCATCCGGGTGGAGCCCCCGAACAGCGCCGACGGCCTCGGCGGCCCGCGGGACGGGTTCGACAGCGTGAACCTGCATCGCAACAAGCGCAGCATCGCGCTGGACCTGAAGAACCCGGCCGGGCACGCCGCCTTCCTGAAGCTGGCAGCGACCGCCGACGTGCTGGTCGAGAACATGCGGACGCAGGTCAAGCATCGGTTGAAGATCGCCTATGACGACCTGAAGGGGATCAATCCGCGGCTGGTCTATGCCTCCATCTCCGGCTTCGGCCAGACCGGCCCCTATTCGAAGCGCGGCGGGGTTGACCAGATCGCCCAGGGCATGGGCGGGCTGATGTCCATCACCGGGGAGCCCGGGCGCGGCCCGATGCGGGTCGGCATCCCGATCAACGACCTGACCGCCGGCAACCTGCTGGCCCTCGGGATCATGATGAAGCTCTACGACCGGGAGCGGACCGGACGGGGCGGCTATGTGCATACCTCGCTGCTGGAGGCCCAGGTCTTCATGCTGGACTTCCAGGCCAGCCGCTACCTGATGGATGGCGAGGTCGCCGGCCAGGCAGGCAACGACCATCCCGTCAACATCCCGATGGGCGTCTTCCCCACCGCCGACAAGCCGATCAACATCGCCGCCTCCTCCCCCAAGCTGTGGGAGAATTTCTGCAAGGCCGCCGGCAAGCCGGAATGGCTGGAAGTGCCGGAGTGGAAGACGGCACAGGGCCGCAGCAAGGACCGCGCCCGCGTCAATGCCACCATCGCCGAGGTGACGCGGACCAGGCCCTCGCAATGGTGGATCGAGACGCTGGAGGAAGCCGGCATTCCCTGCGGCCCGATCAACGACATCAAGGATGTCTTCGACGATCCGCAGGTGCAGCACCTGAAGATGGCGATGCCGATGCATCACCGCCGGCGCGGCGACATCCGCATCGTCGCCAGCCCGCTGAACATCGAGGGGCTGGAAACCGGCGTCTATCGGGACGTGCCGGAACTCGGCGAGCATGGGGCGGAGATCCTGGCGGAAGCCGGCCTCTCGCCTGAGGAAATCGAGGATCTGCGCGCGAAGGGGGCGCTGGGCGGAGCATGAGCCGGATGGAATTCGCGGAAGGGAAGATCCTGGCCAGCAGCCAGGACGGCGTCGGCCGGGTGGTGTTCAACCAGCCTGAGAAGCGCAACGCCATGTCGGTCGATATGTGGGCCGGCATGGGCCAGGCGCTGGACCTCTTCGCCGAGGATGCGGCGGTGCGCTGCGTGGTGCTGGAGGGGGCCGGCGACAAGGCCTTCGTCAGCGGCGCCGATATCAGCCAGTTCGAGAAGAACCGGGCTGATGCGAGCGCGCAGCAGGAATATGAGCGGATGACCAGCGCCGGCCGGGCGAAGCTCTCGGCCTTCCGCAAGCCGGTCATCGCCAAGATCCGCGGCTTCTGCATGGGCGGCGGGCTCGGCATCGCCATGTCCGCCGATATCCGCATCGCCTCCGATGACAGCCAGTTCGGCATCCCGGCGGCGAAGCTCGGCATCGCCTATGGCTTCGATATGGTGCGCGCCCTCGTGGACCTGGTCGGCCCCGCCCATGCGCATATGATCCTGATGACCGGCGAGCGCCTGGACGCCCGCGAGGCCGAGCGGATCGGCCTGGTCAACAAGGTGGTGCCGGTGGCGGAGCTGGAGGCGACCGTGGCGAAGCTGGCCGCCACCATGGCGGCGAATGCCCCCCTCTCCCTCATCGCCAACAAGCTCACGGTCAAGACCGTGCTGAAGGACCCGGCGGACCGGGACATGGGGGCGCTGCGCACCGCCATCGCCGCCTGCTTCGACAGCGCTGACTACCGGGAAGGCCGGCGCGCCTTCATGGAGAAGCGCAAGCCGACCTTCATGGGACGCTGAGCGCATCCCTTGACGCCTCATGCACCGCGAAAAATTCCAGTGCATGAGGCAACCTTTCCGCCTAGTCTGGTGGAGCCGTCTCGGGCCCGGAAAGAGGCGCCGACGGGCAGGGGTTCACAGGCGATCATTCGCAACCAATTGGGGACGAGGGTTCAAGGGCCGGGCATGGACGGAAATATCGACGCCCCGCTCGCCATCGTGCCGGCACAGGGCAGCCAGGCCGAGGCGGGGGCGCCAATCTCGCGCATTGTGGCCGAGGTGGCAGCCCGCTGCCCCGGCGAACGCATCACCCTCGGCGAGATGGCGGAAGCCTTCGGTGACCGCGCCTTCGGTCTGCTGATCCTCCTGCTCTGCCTCCCCGCCCTGCTGCCCGGCATGGCCTCGGTCTTCGGCCTGCCCATGCTGATCCTGGGCATCCAGATGGGTATCGGCCGGCGCACCCCGAAACTGCCCGGCTTCATCGCGCAGCGGAGCATCAAGCGCACCGACCT
>CALGVL010000074.1 GCA_937930165.1 uncultured Acetobacteraceae bacterium | reverse complement strand
GGATTTCATCGAGAACATCGACATCGGCGGCCCGCCCATGATCCGCAGCGCCGCCAAGAACCACGCGCATGTCGTGGTGCTGACCGAGCCGGCGCAATTCGCGGAAGTCCAGGCGGAGATTGAGGCGAAGGGCGGCACCACTCTCGCGCTGCGGCGGAAGCTGGCGGCGGCGGCCTATGCGCGCACCGCCGCCTATGACGCGGCGATCTCCGGCTGGTTCGCCCGGCAGGAGGGAGAAGAATTCCCGCCGCGCCTCGCCATCGCGGGCGTGCTGAGGCAGGGGCTGCGCTATGGCGAGAACCCGCATCAGCGCGCCGCCTTCTATCTGGACGGGACCGGCCGGCCTGGCATCGCCACCGCGGTGCAGGTGCAGGGCAAGGAACTGTCCTACAACAACCTGAACGACACCGACGCGGCTTTCGAGGCGGTGGCGGAATTCGACAAGCCGGCCATCGTCATCGTCAAGCACGCCAATCCCTGCGGCGTGGCGATGGCGGATGACCTTGCCAGCGCCTGGGATCTGGCGCTGCGCTGCGATCCGGTCTCCGCTTTCGGCGGTATCGTTGCCGCGAACCGCAAGCTGGACGCGGCGGCGGCGGAGAAGATCGCGGCGATCTTCACCGAGGTCGTCATCGCGCCGGATGCCGAGGAGGCGGCGAAGGAGATCTTTGCGAAGAAGAAGAACCTGCGGCTGCTGCTGACCGGCGGGGTGCCCGATCCGGCAGCGCCGGGCCTCGCCTTCCGCTCCGTCGCAGGCGGCTTCCTGGCGCAGTCGCGCGATGCCGGGCGGGTGACAGAGGCGGAGCTGAAGGTGGTGACCAAGCGGGCGCCGACGCCGCAGGAGATGGCGGACCTGCTCTTCGCCTTCCGCGTCTGCAAGCATGTGAAGTCGAACGCCATCGTCTATGCCAAGGGCGGCGCCACGGTGGGCATCGGGGCCGGGCAGATGAGCCGCGTCGATTCCGCCCGCATCGCCGCCTGGAAGAGCGAGGAGGCCGCCAAGGCCGCTGGCCTGGACCAGCCCCTGGCGCGCGGCAGCGTCGTCGCCTCCGACGCCTTCTTCCCCTTCGCGGACGGGTTGCAGGCCGCGGCGGCGGCCGGGGCGACGGCGGTGATTCAGCCGGGCGGCTCGATCCGCGACAATGAGGTGATCGCGGCGGCCGACGCGGCAGGGCTTGCCATGGTCTTTACCGGCATGCGCCACTTCCGCCACTGAGCGGAAGGCCATGGACCAGCTCCTCGACGGCTATCGGCGCTTCCGTGAGCAGACCTGGCCACGCGAGTGCAGGCGCTTCGAGAGCCTGTCGAGGCACGGGCAGCACCCGCGCGCCATGGTCATCACCTGCTCCGACAGCCGGGTGGATCCGCAGATGATCTTCGGCGCGGCGCCAGGCGAGCTGTTCGTGGTGCGCAACGTCGCCAATCTGGTGCCGCCCTATGAGCCCGACGAGGCCCATCACGGCACCAGCGCGGCGCTGGAATTCGGCGTGCGGGTGCTGAAGGTTTCGCAGCTTGTGGTCATGGGCCACGGGCAGTGCGGCGGCGTGCGGGCGCTGCTGGAGGGCGTGCCGCCGGAGGCGAGCGATTTCGTCGGGCCGTGGATCAGCCTCGCCCGGAAGGCGCGCGACCGGGTCCTGGCCTGCGAACCCGCCGAGGCGCGGCAGGAGGCCTGCGAGCATGAGGTGGTGCGCCTCTCGCTTGCCAACCTCATGACCTTCCCCTGGGTGCGGGAGGCGGTGGAGGCGGGGCGGCTCCGCCTCTATGGCTGCCACTTCGCCATCTATACCGGATCGCTGGTCATGCTTGCCGAGGACGGCCGCTTCGTGCCGGTGAATGGGGAGGGCGACCTGCCTGGTGCCTGACGGGGTACCGGGTTGCCCTGCCTCGGGCGAGCGGGCTTGCCTCGGAACAGGTCGCCGCCCTCGCCAGCCCCGGCCGCAGCGGAGGATGAGGACGGGCCGCTGGAACCTGCGCGCCGCCTGGATCCGGCGACGGCGCTCTGGCTGCGGGAGCGCCTGAATGCCTATCCGGGGGCGATGCTGCGTCGCCTGCACCGGGATGCGCCCCTCCTCGACAGGCTGGGGCAGCCCGCGAGGCCGCGTGAGAGGCGGGCTCCCCGGTCGCGGGACGCCCGGTCACCTCATCCTTGCCGCGGCAGAAGCTGCTCGACCAGCGTTGCCCAGTAGCTGGCGCCGACCGGCAGGATGGCGTCGTTGAAGTCGTATTTCGGGTGGTGCACCTGCGGGTCGTTCCCGGTGCGGCCGGCGCCCAGCATGATGTAGCTGCCCGCCTTGGCGTTCAGCATGAAGGAGAAGTCCTCGCCGCCCATGGTGGGCTTCGGCAGCTCCTGCACCTTGCCCTCTCCGGCCACGGCGCGGGCGGCGGGCAGGGTGAGCTGCGTGCTCTCGGGGTCGTTCACCGTGGCGGGATAGGCGCGCTCGAAGCGTGCGACCGCCTGGGCGCCGAAGGCGGCGGCGACGCCGGTGACGATCTCCTTGAACTTATGCTCCAGCAGGTCGCCCACCTCCGGCCTGAACCAGCGGGCGGTGCCGCGCAGCAGCACGCTCTCCGGGATTACATTCCAGGTATGGCCGCCCTGGATATGGCCGATGGTGATGACGCCGGCCTCTACCGGCTCGACATTGCGGGCGACGATGCTCTGCAGCGCGGTGACGATATGGGCGGCGATCACCACCGGGTCGTTGCCCTGATGCGGCATGGCCCCATGCGCGCCCTTGCCGGTGATCTCGGCCTCCAGATTCGCCACCGCGGCCATGATCGGCCCTTCGCGCCACAGGAAGGTGCCTTCGGGTGCGCCGGGCCAGTTGTGCATGCCGAAGACGCGCTCCATCGGGAAGCGCTCGAACAGCCCTTCCTCCACCATCACCCGTCCGCCGCCGAGATTCTCCTCGGCCGGCTGGAAGATGACATGGACGGTGCCGCTGAAATTGCGCGTCTCCGCCAGGTATTTCGCGGCGCCGAGCAGCATGGCGGTATGGCCGTCATGGCCGCAGGCATGCATCCGCCCCGGATTCTGCGAGGCATAGGGCAGGCCCGTCTCCTCCAGGATCGGCAGGGCATCAATGTCGGCGCGCAGGCCGATGGCGCGGTCGCCGCCGCCCTGACCGCGGATGACGCCGACCACGCCGGTCTTCGCGATGCCGGTCACCACCTCATCGCAGCCGAATTCGCGGAGCTTGGCGGCGATGATGCCAGAGGTCCGGCTTTCCTCGAAGGCGAGTTCCGGGTGCTGGTGGAAGTCCCGCCGCCAGGCGGTCATCTCCGGGTGGAACTCGGCGATGCGATTGATGACGGGCATCCGACTGTCTCCGGGCTTTATGGCCTGTGTGCAGGCTTGTCCGCCACCGGTCAACCGGCGCGGCACGGGGAGGGAAAGGTGCGGCGCAGGCCCTCCGCCAGGGGGATGGGCTCCACGCCAAGGGTCCGGCGCATCGGGCCGATGTCGAAAGCCTTGTCCTCGGTCAGGCGGCGGATCTCGGCGGGACGGATGTGCGGCAGGAGGGGCAGCAGGCGGGTCAGCGGTGCCAGCGCCATCAGGGGCGCCACCGGCAGGCTGACGATGCGCGGCGGGGCCAGCACGGCGGCCTGCGCCACCGCCGCGAGGAAGTCGCGATAGGG
>CALGVL010000073.1 GCA_937930165.1 uncultured Acetobacteraceae bacterium | reverse complement strand
GCATGGGCCGCCGCGCCGTCACCCTCCAGGCCGAGCTGATGCGGGAGGCGGAGGTGGAGCGCCTGCTGCCCGCCGCCGCCGCCGCCCTCGGCCCGATCGGCCTGCTGGTGAACAATGCCAGCACCTTCGAGCGCGACGAATGGCACGACGCCACGCGCGCGAGCTGGGATCGCCACCTGGAGGCCAATCTCCGCGCCCCCTTCGTCCTGGCCCAAAGCTTCGCCCGCACCTTGCCGGAGAGCGCTCAGGGCATGGTGCTGAACATGCTGGACCAGCGGGTCTGGTCGCTGACGCCGCATTTCGTCTCCTACACCGTCGCCAAGGCGGGGCTCTGGGCGCTGACGCAGCAGCTTGCCCTGGCGCTGGCGCCACGCATCCGGGTGAACGCCATCGGCCCCGGCCCGGCCCTGCCCAGCCCGCGCCAGAGCCAGGAGCAATTCGCCCGGCAATGCGCCTCCGTCCCGCTCCGCCATGGGACCGGGCCGGAGGAGGTGGCGCGGGCGGTACTGGCCATCCTGGCGCTGCCTTCGATGACGGGGCAGATGATCGCGCTCGATGGCGGCCAGCACCTGCAATGGGCGCCTGCCAGGGAAGCCCTGCCCGAATGAATTTCGCCCCCGATGCCGGGCGCCGGCTGCGCCTCGTCTTCGTTCGCGGCCTGGCGGTGCAGGCGCGGCTCGGCGTCTATCCGCATGAGAAGGCGGCGCCGCAGCGCGTCGTCATCGGCGTGGAACTGGCGGTGGAGGACGAGGCGGCGCCGGGCTCCGTCGGCGCCGACGACCTGCGCCGCGTGGTGGATTACGAAAGGGTGGTCCGGGCCGCCCGCGCCGTCGCCGAGGGCGGCCACACGCTGCTGGTGGAAACCCTGGCGGAGCGCATCGCCGCCGCCGCCCTGGAGGACCCGCGGGTACTGCGGGCACGGGTCTCGGTGGAGAAGCCGGACGCCTTTCCCGATGTCGCTTCGGTTGGCGTGGTGATCGAGCGGGCGCGCGGCTGAAACGGTTCCTTCGCGCGATTTGTCCACCGCCATCACGGAAGCGGGAGACCGGTTGCCACAGTCAAGGGGGAATCTTGTTCCCGACCTATTCCCGTGACAGGTTCTTCCCATAACCCATTGAAAAACAAGATCCGCCCTGAATCTGCCGGAATCTTGGGCAGTTCGATGATTCCGGCAGAAGACAGCCACTTCCGGCACGATCCCCAAGCCGTATCCACAGAGTTGTCCACAGCTTCGGTGGAGAACCGGCGCTTGCCCCGCGGCCCCGCAGACCCCTAATCCATGTGCATGAGTCCAGCCGAAGCAGACGGCCCGGAGATGCCCGTGATGGAGGGCGTCCGGGTCATCGAGACGGCGCTCGCCACCCTGCCCCTCTCCCCCGGCGTCTATCGGATGCTCGATGCCAAGGGGGATGCGCTTTATGTCGGCAAGGCGCGGGCGCTGAAGAAGCGTGTCGCCACCTACACCCAGATCGCCCGCCTGCCGGAACGGCTGCGGCGCATGGTCCACGAAACCCGCCATCTGGAGGTCATCACCACCGGCAGCGAGGCCGAGGCGCTGCTGCTGGAGGCAAACCTCATCAAAAGGTTACGACCTCGCTACAACATCGTCCTCCGCGACGACAAATCCTATCCCTGGCTGGTCCTGACCGAGGACCACCCCTACCCCCAGATCGGCAAGCATCGCGGGGAGCGGCGCAAGGGCGCCAGCTACTGGGGCCCCTTCGCCTCCGCCTGGGCGGTGAACCAGACGCTGACGGCGCTGCAACGCGTCTTCCTGCTGCGCTCCTGCAGCGACGCGATGTTCGAGAGCCGCGACCGCCCCTGCCTGCTCTACCAGATCCGCCGCTGCTCCGCCCCCTGCGTCGGCCGCATCAGCGAGGAGGGTTATGCCGGGCTGGTGCGCCAGGCGAAGCAGTTCCTCTCCGGCGAGACGCCCTCCATCCAGAAGGATCTGGCGCGGGAGATGGAGGAGGCGGCCGAGAAGCTGGAATTCGAGCGTGCCGCCGCGCTCCGCGACCGCATCCGCGGCCTGACCCATGTGCAGGGGCGGGACCGCATCAACATGGAAGGCATCGGCAATGCCGATGTGGTGGCGCTGCACCAGCTCGCCGGCCGGACCTGCGTGCAGGTCTTCTTCTTCCGCGGTGGCCGCAACAACGGCAACCGTCCCTTCTTCCTCAGCCACAGCAAGGATGAGGAGACGCCGGAGGCGGTGATGGCCAGCTTCCTCGGCCAGCTCTACGACGACCTGCCGCCGCCGCCGCTGGTCCTGGTCAGCCACGACCCGCCGCAGCGGGAGCTGATCGCCGAGGCGCTGTCGCTCAAGGCCGGTCGCAGGGTGGAGATCCACCGCCCGCAGCGTGGCGACAAGCGCGCCGCCGTGGAGCACGCCGAGACCAACGCCCGCGAGGCGCTGGAACGCAAGCTGGCCGAGGGCACGGCGCAGGAGGCGCTGCTCCAGGGCGTGGCCCGCATCTTCGACCTGCCCTCCGCGCCGGAGCGGATCGAGGTCTACGACAACAGCCACATCCAGGGCGCCAACGCCTATGGCGTCATGATCGTCGCCGGGCCGGAGGGCTTCCGGAAGAACGCCTACCGCAAATTCTCCATCCGCGGCGACATCAAGCCGGGCGACGACTTCGCCATGATGCGGGAGGTGTTCGAGCGCCGCTTCGGCCGGGCGCTGAAGGAGGATCCGCAGCGCGAATCCGGCACCTGGCCCGATCTGGTGCTGATCGACGGCGGCATCGGCCAGTTGAACGCGGCGCGGGAGGTGCTGGCGGAACTCGGCTGCCACGACATCCCGCTGGTCGCGGTGGCCAAGGGGCCGGATCGCGATGCCGGCCGCGAATGGTTCCACCGCACCGGCTGCGAGCCGTTCCAGCTTCCGCCTCGCGACCCGGTCCTCTACTACCTGCAACGCCTGCGGGACGAGGCGCACCGCTTCGCCATCACCACCCACCGCGCCGGCCGGTCGAAATCCCTGACGAAAAGCGAGCTGGACGAGATCCCCGGCGTCGGCAGCGCCATCAAGCGGCGGCTTCTGAACCATTTCGGTTCGGCCCGCGGGGTGCGCAATGCAGCGCTGGAGGATCTGGAGAAGGCCCCCGGCATCGGCCCCGCCATGGCGCGGCGCATCCATGGGCATTTCCATCCCGGCTCGACCCCGGCACATGGCTAGGCCACGCACCATATGGGCGGGACCCCGCCGCGCCCAGCCGGTGTGTCCAAATCCCGGCACGTGGCTATAAGGGGGAAGAGGAGCCTACAGCCCGGATACCGATGCCGACCGATCTGCCCAACCTGCTGACTCTGTCCCGCATCGCCGCCATCCCACTGCTGGTGGGGATGGTGGCGCTGCGCCAGCCCTGGGGCGATATGGCGGCCTGCGTGGTGTTCTCCGCCGCCGCCATCACCGACTACTATGATGGCAAGATCGCCCGGCAGCGGAAGCTGGTGAGTGGCTTCGGCCGGATGCTGGATCCGATCGCGGACAAACTGCTGGTCGGCGCGGCGCTGATCCTGCTGGCTGGGCATGACCGGCTCACGGGCCCCGCCCTCTATCCCGCCATCGTTATCCTGCTGCGGGAGATCCTGGTCTCCGGCCTACGGGAATACCTGGCAGGGTTGCGCATCGGCCTGCCGGTGACGCGGCTGGCCAAGTGGAAGACCGGCTTCCAGATGGGCGCACTCGGCACCCTGCTGGCCGGCGACACCGGAGCCTCGGCGCTGCACCTGTCCTTCCTGCCCGTCTCTCTGATCGGGGAGGCCATGCTCTGGACCGCAGCGGTGCTGACCCTGATCACCGGCTGGGACTATCTGATGGCCGGGCTGCGCCATGCGGAGCAGGACACGGGCAAGCCGGCCGACCCTCAGCCCGGCCCGGCGGTGCGGCCTTGAGGACCGGACCAGGGCGACGCATCTTTAACACTGCCCGGAGGTTCGGGCGGCAGGAGTGGAACATGCGACGCAACGGCGGATGGATGGGGCCCACGCTGGCCCTCGGCCTCGTGGTGATGCTCGGTGGCTGCCAGGCCGTCCGGAGCGCCATCTCAACGCCGGCGGATTCCTACAACGATGCCGGCGGCCTGTTCGGCGCGCCCTGGGGCGGCTCCCGCCCCGACATGATCGACAACAGCCTGACCATCGCCCGTCTGCGCGGCGCGGCCCCGACGACCGAGCCATTGCAGCCGGAACCGGGCAATGTCTGGCCGACCGAGGAGACGCCGCGCGCCACCCTCGCCAATCCCGAAGCCGCGCTGCGCGGCATTCCCAGCTATTCGCCGGAATCCCCGGCCGGGGTGCCGCTCGGCTCCACCTCCCGCGGCGCGCCCGCCCGGCTGCGCGGCAGTTCCAGCCCGCCACCCCCGCCCCTGCCGCTGCCGGAGCCGGAGCGCAGCAGCGTGCTGCCGTCCCTGCCGCCCCTGCCGCAGCGCCCGCCCCAGCGGAACGAGGGTCAGGTGGTGCAGACCCCGCAGGGACCGGTGGTGACCGGCGGCGGCACCGACCGGGTGCAGAGCTTCATCGCTCCCGGCCGCGGCACCGGCATCATCCAACGCGACAACGGGACCGCCACCATCATCGGCCCCGACGGCAGCGTGCAGACGGTGCCGGCCCCGCGCTAGTGCCAGCCGGACGATTCGCATGCGGGTGCTCTATTTCGCCTGGGTTCGCCAGAAGGTCGGCATTGCCGAGGAGGAGGTCTCCCCTCCGGCCGAGGTCGGTGACGTGGCCGGGCTGATGGCCTGGCTCGGCACCCGCAGCCCCGGCCATGCCGCGGCCTTCGCCGATGCCCGCCAGATCCGCGCCGCGGTGAACCAGGAATTCGCCTCGCCGGACCAGCCGGTGCGGCCGGGCGACGAGGTGGCCTTCTTCCCTCCGGTCACCGGCGGATGACGCAGCCGACCATCCGGGTGCAGGAGGCGCCCTTCGACCTGGCGGCCGAATGCGCGGCGCTGACCAAGGGACGGAGCGATACCGGCGGCCTCGCCAGCTTCGTCGGCATCTGCCGCGCCGACGACAACCTCTCCGCCATGGTGCTGGAGCACTATCCAGGCATGACGGAGCGGGCCATCACGCGCATCGCCGAGGAAGCCTGCGCCCGCTGGCCGCTCACCGGCTGTACCGTGATCCATCGCTATGGCCGGCTGACACCCGGCGACCCGATCGTGCTGGTGCTGACTGCCTCCGCCCACCGCGCCGCGGCACTGGAGAGCTGCGCCTTCCTGATCGACTGGCTCAAGACCAGGGCGCCCTTCTGGAAGCGGGAGGAATTCGCCGAAGGCGGCGAGCGCTGGGTGGAGGCGAAGGCCGAGGATGACGCAGCCGCCGCCCGCTGGTCCGCGCAGGGCGGGGCGGCTTGAGCCTCGGCCCCCTCACCCGCATCGAGCTGGCCTGCCAGGACCCGCAGCGGCAGCGCGACTTCTATGCCCGGCTGCTCGGCATCACTCCCGGCGGCGCCACGGCCGCGCCGCTGCGCTTCATCCTGGGCAGGGTGGAGCTGGTGCTGCGGCAGCGCGGCGATGCATTGTTCCCGCTTTCCACTGGTGATGCCGGGATGCTGCTCGCCTTCCAGGTGCCGGATGCGGAGCTGGAGCGCTGGCACCGCCGGATGCTGATGGCCCGCATCGCGATCCTCGACGCCCCCGGTCCCGCCGGCGCCCCGCCGCGCTGCCTGCGGGTCGCGGATCCGGAGGGCAATGTGATCGAGATCTTCTCCGCCCCCTGATGCGCGCAGGCGCGGCGATTGCAGGAGGGGCCGCACTGCTGCTCTGGCCGGCGCTGCTGAACCGCTATCCGCTGGTCTTCAGCGATACCGGCGCCTTCCTGGCGCAGACCGTCATGGGCTGGCCGGTTTGGGACAAACCCTTCATCTACGGCCCGCTGCTGCATGCCCTGCATTGGCGAGCCAGCCTTTGGCTGCCAGCCTTGGCACAGGGGCTGCTGCTCTCCTGGCTGCTCTGGCTGACGCAGCGCGTGGTCCGGGGCCAGGTGGCGGCGGGCACACACCTGCTGCTCTGTGCCGTCCTGGCCGGCTTCACCGCCGCACCCTGGTTCGCCGCCTTGCTGATGCCGGACATCCTGGCCCCGGCGCTGGTATTGACCCTGTTCCTGCTCGGCTTCGGCCGGGACCGGCTGGCCCGCGCCGAAACCTGGAGCCTCGGGCTGGTGGCGACGCTGGCCACCGCCGCGCATCTCTCGCATCTGCCCATCGCCGTGGCGCTGTTGCTGCCGGTGGCGCTGCTGCGCCGGCGCTGGCGGGTGGTGCTGCGCTGCGCCGCGCCGCTGCTGGCGGCCATGCTGCTACTGCTGGCGACGAATTGGGCAGCGCATGGACGGGCCGCGCTGTCGCCCTATGGCGCGGTCTTCGCCCTGGCACGGCTGGTTGCCGACGGTCCGGCGGCGCGCACCATCGCGGCGCGCTGTCCGGAGGCGGGCTGGCATCTCTGCCATTGGGCGGGGCGGCTGCCGGCGGATTCGGACCTGTTCCTTTGGCAAGGCGACGGGCCGGTATGGGCGCCCCGTCCGGATGGCGCCTCGCCCGGCGGACCGATCAGCCTGGCACCGGAAGCCGCCACGATCCTGCGCGAGACCCTGCTGCGCGAGCCCCTCGCCGTGCTGCGGGCCGCGGCGGCGAATACGCTGCGGCAATTCGGGATGATGCGGGTCGGCGACACGCTGGGGCCGGAGAACCTGCAGCCCTCCGTCGCCCGGCAACTCGCCCTCGGCTTTCCGGCGGAGGAGCAGTGGCGCTTCGCTCACTCCCTGCAGGCGCGGGGGCGGCTGCCGGATGCGGCGGCGCCCTTCCTGTGGCCGCATGAGGCGGCGCTGCTGCTCGGCGCGCTGGCCGCGCTGCTGGCCGGGGCGGCTGCGCTGCGGGCGGGGGATCGGCGCCGCCTCGGCCTGGTGCTCTGCATCCTGGCGGGGCTGGTCGCCAATGCCGCAGCCACGGGCGCGCTGAGCGGCCCGCATGACCGCTACCAGGCGCGCATCGCCTGGCTGCTGCCGCTGGCCGGGCTGCTCGGCTGGCGCCGCCCCGCCGCCATCGCTGCGGTCCCGGGCAAAGCATTCACCGATCCGTTACGCTAGGCTTCGGGTATGCCGTTCTCGATCGATCTCGCCGACGCCCTGCTGGTGGCCGGCATTTTCCTTCTCGGCGGGCTGGTGAAAGGAGTGGCGGGCTTCGGCCTGCCGACCATCAGCCTCGGCCTGCTGGCACTGACCCGCCCCCTGCCGGAGGCGATGCCGCTGGTCCTGCTGCCGACCATCACCACCAATATCTGGCAGGCCCTGGCGGGCGGCGCGCTGAAGCCGGCGCTGCGGCGGCTCTGGGGCTTCCTGCTGGCCGCGGCGGTCGGCACGCTGGGAGCAGCGGGGATGCTCTCCCGCGCCGATGCGACGGTGCTGGCCGGGATCCTGGGGGTGGTGCTGGTGCTCTCCTCCGGCGTGGCGCTGCTTGGCCCGAATTGGCCGGTGCCCTCGCCGGGGAAAGAGAAGGTGCTGTCGCCGGTGATGGGCGGGCTCTCCGGCGTGCTGGCCGGGCTGACCGGCAGCTTCATGGTGCCGGCGGCGCCCTGGCTGGCCGCTCTGCGCCTGCCGCCGGATGTCTTCGTGCAGGGCTTCGGCCTGGGCGCCGTGGTGGCGACATTTTGCCTGGCAGCTGCCCTGGCCGGACAGGGATTGCTGCCGCCGGGGCTCGGCCTTGCCTCCTGCGCCGTGCTGATGCCGGCCTTCCTGGGCATGACCGTGGGGCGGCGGCTGCGGCAGGGCATGCGGGACACGACCTTCCGGCAGGTGGTGCAGTTCTTCCTGCTGGCGCTGGGCTGTTATCTCGCGGTGCGGAACCTGGCCTGACGCCGCCCGGGAAGCCACGACCAGGGTGGCACCTAGCCTTCCTCGTACTCGGCGCGGCAGGTAGCGCAAGGGGTGGCCCGGAGGCATCATTCCTCCCGTCGGAACCGGACCTGGAGCATTGGTCATGCCGCCTGGAGGCAGGCGCATGGGTGCAATGTCCGGCCGAAGGGAGCTAAAGTGTCAGGATCGTTGCCATAGTCCCCGGACCGACGCAACAAAACTGCGAAAACGAGCGCCATGACCGCCACAAGAGAAACCCCGATCAGCATCACCCGGACCCGGACGCCGCGCCCCAGGCCGGACGATGCCTCGTTGTCCTTCGGCAAGGTCCTCACCGACCACATGTTCCTGATGAACTACACGGAGGGCAAAGGCTGGCACGACCCGCGCGTGGTGCCCTATGCGCCACTGACGCTGGATCCGGCCACCTCCGTGCTGCATTACGGGCAGGCGGTCTTCGACGGGCTGAAAGCCTTCCGTGGTGCCGACGGGACGATCCGCCTGTTCCGCGCCCAGCGCCATGCCGAGCGGCTGAACAAGTCCTGCGCCGCACTCTGCATCCCGCAGCTCGACGCCGATCTGGTGCGCCGCTCCTTTGAACTGATCGTCGGGGTGGACCATGAATGGGTGCCGTCCACCCCGGGCACCTCGCTCTACATCCGGCCGGCGGTCATCGCCACGGATGTGATGCTCGGCGTGCATCCGGCGGCGAATTACATCTATTTCGTCATCTGCTCCCCGGTCGGCGCCTATTACAAGGAGGGCGTGAAGCCGGTGCGGATCCTGGCCACCGACACTCATGTCCGCGCCGTGCAGGGCGGCCTCGGTGAGGCCAAGACCGCGGCGAATTATGCCGCCTCCCTCTCCGCCCAGCAGGAGGCGGAGCAGCAGGGCTACACTCAGGTGCTGTGGCTGGACGGTGTCGAGCGCCGCTGGATCGACGAGGTCGGCACCATGAACATCATGATGAAGATCGGCGAGGAGGTGATCACCCCGCCGCTCGCCGGCACCATCCTGGACGGCGTGACCCGCAACTCCATCCTGACGCTGCTGCGCGACTGGGGCGTGCCGGTCTCCGAGCGCCGCATCAGCATCGAGGAGGTGATGCAGGCCGGCCGCGACGGGCGGCTGAAGGAGATGTGGGGCACCGGCACCGCCGCCGTGGTCTCGCCGGTGGGCGAGCTGGGCTACAAGGGCGAGAGGATCACCATCGGCAACGGCCAGACCGGCGAGCTGACGCAGAAGCTCTATGACGCGATCGTCGCGATCCAGTATGGCCGGGCCCCGGACATCCATGGCTGGACCAGCGCTGTGCCGGTGCCGGTGGAAGCCTGAAGGCGCAAGGCGGGCGGGCACCGGCCCGCCCACTCCGGTCATGCGCCGCGCCGCTCGACCTCCTCCGGGCTGAGCCGGACCAGCGATTCGTAGTCGCGCATCAGGGTCTCGGTCAGCCTGCCGGGGGTGAAGTGGTGGCCGGCGATCTCCCGCACTGGCGTGACCTCGGCGGCGGTGCCGGCGAGGAAGACCTCACTGGCATCCCGGATCTCCGCCTCGGAGATGGTGCGCTCCACCACCTTGATCTGGTGCTGCCTGGCCAGGCCCATCACGGTGCGGCGGGTGATGCCGTCCAGGAAGCAGACCGGGGTGGGCGTGTGCAACTCGCCGCCCATGTTGAAGAAGATGTTGGCGCCGGTGGCCTCGGCCACATCGCCCTTCCAGTCCAGCATCAGCGCGTCGTCATAGCCCTGGTCCATGGCGGCGTGCTTGGACAGGGTGCCGATCATGTAGAGGCCGGTGGCCTTGGAGGCGGTAGGCGCGGTCTGCGGATGCGGCCGGCGCCAGGACGCCAGCGCCAGGCGGACGCCCTTCATGCGCTGCTCCACGCCGAAATAGGCGCCCCATTCCCAGGCGGCGATCGCCAGATGGATCCTGGTGCGCTGCGCCGCGACGCCCAATTCCTCCGCGCCGCGCCAAGCGATGGGACGGACATAGGCGTCGGTAAACCCGTTCCTCCGCACCGTCTCGATGCAGGCGGCGTCAATCTGCTCGGCCGTGTAAGGGATCTCGAAGCCGAGGATGCGGGCAGAAGCGATCAGCCGTTCCGTATGCGCCCGCAGCTTGAAGATGTTGCCGGAATAGCAGCGCTCGCCCTCGAAGACTGCGCTGGCATAATGCAGCCCGTGGCTCAGCACATGGAGCTGCGCCTCGCGCCAGGGGAGGAACTCCCCGTTATGCCAGATCCAGCCGTCACGATCGTCATAGGGAACCAGCGCCATGGTAGCGAACCTCCAGGATCAGCCCATTTGGCGCAATTTTCTTGCGCCACACCGCGGCACCCTAGAATCCCACGCCCAGATGTGTCAATAATACTGACCAAACTGGAGAACCAGGAGACCAGATGCCAGCCATGCCGGAGGGTTCTGAGAGCAGGCCGGGCACCGAACCGGCCAGGGCGCCGGACGCGCCGCGCACCGATCTGCGGGCGGCCGGCCGCAACTTGCTCTTCCTGCGGGAAGAGGAGCTGCGGCTCGCCCAGGACCTGCTGTTCTTCGGTTATCGCGACTTCACCGCCGGCGCCGACGCCATCCTGGCCGAACTCGGCATGGGGCGGGCACATCACCGGGTGCTGCATTTCGTCGGGCGGCGGCCGGGCATCACCGTCGGGGAATTGCTCGGCATCCTTAGCATCACCAAGCAGTCGCTCGGCCGCGTGCTGACCCCGCTGACGGAGGATGGCTATGTGCGGGCCGAGCCCGGCCGCAACGACCGTCGCCAGCGCCTGCTCTCCCTGACGCCGAAGGGGGAGGCGCTGGAGCGCCGGCTGTTCGAGCGGCAGCGCGAATGGGTCATGCAGGCCTACCGGGAGGCAGGGCCCGTGGCGGTGGAAGGGTTCCGCCGCGTCATGCGCGGCCTGATGGGGCCGGAAGCGCGGGAACAGCTTGAACGCCTGGAACGTCCCTCCCCACCTCTGGCACGAACAGGCTGAGCTTCCGCCCTGGCCGCGGGGACAAGCCAAGGAGGAGAGGATGCTAGGGGATATCCAGGGGGATGCGGTACGCGAGGCCCCGGCCGAGGACGCCCCCCATCTGCTGGTGGTGGATGACGACGCCCGGCTGCGCGCCCTGTTGCAACGCTTCCTGGCGGAGCAGGGGTTCCGCGTCAGCACCGCGCCCGATGCCGCCACGGCGCGCGGGGCGCTGGCCGCCATGGCCTTCGACCTGGTGGTGCTGGACGTGATGATGCCGGGGGAGAGCGGCCTCGAACTCGCCGATTCGCTGCGGCGGGAGGGCAACAATGTGCCGGTGCTCATGCTGACCGCGCGCGGCGCCCCGGACGACCGCGTGGCGGGCTTCGAACACGGTGCCGACGACTACCTGCAGAAGCCCTTCGATCCGCGGGAGCTGGCGCTGCGCATCCGTACCATCCTGCGCCGGGCTGCGCCGCCGCCGCAGCCGCTGCCGCAGGCGCCGGTGCAGCTCGGCAACCGCTGGTTCGACGCGGAACGGTCCGAGCTGCGCGGCCCGGACGGCACGGTGCGGCTGACCGGGGGCGAGGCGGCGCTGCTCTCCGCCCTCGCCCGCCGCCCCGGCGAGGTGCTGAGCCGCGAGGAGATCGCCGCCGCCCTCGGCACGCCCGAGGCCGGGGAGCGGGCAATCGACGTGCAGGTCACGCGGCTGCGGCGCAAGATCGAGCCCGACCCGCGCGAGCCACGCTTCCTGCATACGGTGCGCCATCGCGGCTACGTCCTGCGGCCCGGCCCATGAGGCGCGGCCGGGCGCTGGTCTGGGGCAAGCCGCTGACCCGGGCGCTGCGCCCGCTGCTGCCGCGGGGGCTGCTCGGCCGCTCCGTCCTCATCATCCTGCTGCCGATCCTGGTGCTGCAGGCGGTGGCGCTGCAGCTTTTCTACGGCGGGCATCTCGATGTCATCTCCCGCCGCCTGGCCGGCGGCGTGGCCGGCGATATCGGGCTGGTGGCCGAGCTGGTCCGGCGGGAGCCGCCCGAGAACCGCCCCTGGCTGTTCCAGGAGGCCGTCTGGCGCCTGAACCTGAACCTGGCCTTCGAGCCGGGCGCCCGCATGCAGCCGGTGGAGCGGCCGGCCAGCATGCCGCTGCTTCCGTTGGAGGAGGACCTGGACCACGCGCTGCGGGAGCGCGTGCGCATGCCCTTCGACACCGACTGGCAGAGCGACCCGCGCAGCGTCATCATCCGCGTGCAGCTCCCGGACGGCGTGCTGCATGTGGAGGCGCCGCGCAAGCGGCTGTTCACCGCGACGCTCTACCTTTTCGTCATCTGGCTGGTGGGATCGGCCGTCCTGCTCTCCGGCGTCGCGGTGCTGTTCATGAAGAACCAGGTGCGCGCCATCCGCCGCCTGGCGGCGGCGGCGGAAGCCTTCGGGCTGGGCCGCGATGTCGGCCCGATCAAGCCGGAGGGCGCCACCGAGGTGCGCCAGGCCGCCGTCGCCTTCAACCGGATGCGGGAACGCATCCGCCGCTTCGTCGGCCAGCGGACGGAGATGCTGGCCGGCATCAGCCATGACCTGCGGACGCCGCTGACCCGGATGCGCCTCGCCATCGCCATGCTGCCGCGGCAGAAGGAGACGGAGGAGGACCTGGCCGCCCTGACCCAGGATGTGGAGGAGATGGAGCGCATGTGCGCCTCCTACCTCGCCTTCGCCCGCGGCGAGGGGACGGAGCAGGCGCGGCCGGCGGATCTGGTGGCGCTGGTGCAGGATGTCGCCGCCAATGCACGCCGCAGCGGCGCGGCGGTGGAGGTGACAGCGCCGCCTGCCCTGCTGCTGCCGCTGCGCCCCGATGCGATGCGGCGCTGCCTCGGCAACCTGCTGGACAATGCGCGGCGACATGCGCAGGGGATCACGGTGACGGTGGAGGCGGTGCCGCGCAGCGGTTCTTCCACCGGCCCACGTGGCGAGAGCGGCAATCTCTGGACGCAGGTGACGGTGGATGACGACGGCCCGGGCATCCCGGTGGCGGAGCGAGAGAATGCCTTCCGGCCTTTCTCCTCCGGCACACCGGGCGGCACCGGGCTGGGGCTGGCCATCGCCCGCGACATCGTCCGCGCCCATGGTGGCGAGATCACGCTGGAGGAGAGCCCGCTGGGCGGCCTGCGCGTCCGCCTGCGTCTGCCGGTATAGCGGGCGGAACTATCCGCCCTTCGGCTTCGCCAGGAAGGCGGCGAAGATCGCCTGTGCCTCTGCCGTCCGCAGCCGGGCGGCGAAGGCAGCCCGTTCCCGCTGCATCGCCTCAGCCAGCGCCGCTCGCCGGGGCTCGCGGATCAACCGCTTGGTCTCGGCCACCGCTCCCGGCGGCAGGGCAGCGAGAGCCATCGCCATGGCGGCGGCGGTCGGTTCCACCTGATCGTCCGGCACGGCGCGGGTGACGAGGCCAGCCGCCTCCGCCGCCGCGCCGTCCAGCGCCTCCCCGCTCAGCAGCAGCCAGGAGGCGCGGGCGCCGCCGACGAAATCCGCGAGCAACAGGCTGGACCCCGCCTCCGGCACGATGCCGAGCCGGGTGAAGGGCATCTGCAGGCGGGCATCCTGCGCGACGACAGCGGCATCGCAATGCAGCAGCATGGTGGTGCCGATCCCGATGGCGAAGCCGCGCACCGCGGCAACCACCGGCTTGGGCATGGCCGCCAGCGCCTCCAGGAAGTCGAAGGCGGCGGAGCTGCGCGGCGCCCCCTCCCCCGACGCATCGCCGGCGAAGTCGTTGATGTCGTTGCCAGCGGTGAAGTCGGCGCCACCGGCCAGCAGCACCACCCGCACGGCGTCGTCCTCCACCGCCCGCCGCAGCCCGGCAGAGAGCGCGCCATACATGGCGCCGGTCAGGGCATTCTTCTTCTCCGGCCGCTCGAGGCGCAGCGTGAGCACGCCGTCATCGAGGCTGCTGCGGACATGCTCGGACATTCGGGGCCTCCCTGTTCAGAAGATGGCGGCGAAGGGCAGGATCTGCACCGTGTCGCCGGGCGCGATGGCGGTGACCTCCTCCGGCAATTCGGCGAAGGCGTCGCTCCGGGTCAGGGAGGTGAGCAAGCCCGCCCCCTCCCGCTCGAATTTGGTGGCGAGGGGCAGGGGCGCGCCGGGGGCGAGGCGGACCCGTACATATTCCCGCCGCCCGGCCTTCTTGCGATAGGCGAATTCCGCCCGCGCCGGGAAGCGCGGCAGTGCCTCCGGCGCCGCGCCGGCAAGGCGCAGGATCAGGGGCCGTGCCAGATGCAGGAAGGTGACGACGGCCGCCACCGGATTGCCGGGCAGGCCGAGGACCGGCGTGCCATCCACCACCCCCATCGCCGCCGGCCGCCCCGGCTTCACCGCCAGACGCCAGAAGACCAGACTGCCGCCGGATTCGATGGCGGCGCGGACATGATCCTCCTCCCCCGTTGAGACGCCGCCGGAGGTCAGCAGCAGGTCATGCGCCCCGGCCGCCGCCCGCAGCGCTGCCGCCGTCGCCTCCGGCCGGTCGGGCAGGATGCCGAGATCGCTCGCCACCACCGGCAGGCCGGCGAGAAGGGCCAGCAGGGTGAAGCGGTTGCTGTCATAGGTCTGGGCCGGGCCGAGTGCCGTGCCGGGGGACGCCAACTCGTCCCCCGTGGAAAAGACGCCAACCCTGACCCTGGGCGCCACCGACAGGCCGGCCAAGCCGAGCGCGGCGGCCAGGCCGATCTCCGGCGCCCGCAGCCGCCTTCCGGCGGGCAAGGCCACGGCGCCCTGGGCCACATCCTCCCCCGCCGGGCGGGCATTGGCGCCGGGCTTCAGGCCGGGGGGAACGAGGACCGTCCCGCCTTCCAGCCGCGCATCCTCCTGCATCAGCACGGTATCGGCGCCGGGCGGCATCGGGGCGCCGGTGAAGATGCGCACCGCCTCGCCGGGGCCGAGCGCCGCCGCGCCCGCCTGCCCCGCCGCCACGCGCCCGGAGAGGCGCAGCGGAGTGGGCGCATCCGTGGTCAGATCGGCATGGCGGAAGGCATAGCCATCCACCGCCGAATTGAAGAAGGGCGGCAGCGGCAACGGCGCGACCAGATCCCGCGCCAGGACCCGGCCGATGGCGGCATGCAGCGGCACCGGCTCCTCGCCCCCGAGCGGCGGGACGCGGGCGAAGATGAGTTCCTGCGCCGTCTCCACCGGAAGCAGAGGCCCGCCGAAGGCGAAGCAGTCATCGGATAGCTGCGCCATGCTCGACCTCCTGGCGGAAGGCGGCGATGTCCACCGCCTGCCGCAGCACCAGATCGGCGATCGCCTCGATATCGTCCAGGGGGATCCAGGGCAGGTCGCCGGGCGGCCGGATGTCGCTGGTCACGGCGACGATCGCCGGATCCTCCGGATGCAGCCAGGGCTTGCCATTGGCGGCCCTGTGGATCTCCAGCTTCGGGTGGGGGTCGCGCTTGAACCCTTCCACGATCACCAGATCCACGGGGGAGAGGCGGGAGAGGAGGAAGCGCAGGTCAGGCTCCTTCTCTCCTCGCAACTCCGTCATCAGCGCCCAGCGCCTGGCGGAGCTGACCAGCACCTGCCGCGCCCCGGCCTGCCGGTGCTCGTAGGAATCCTTGCCCGGCTGGTCCACGTCGAAATTGTGGTGGGCGTGCTTGACGGTGGAAACAGTGATCCCCCGCCCGGTCAGGCAGGGGATCAGCTTCTTGAGGAGCGTGGTCTTGCCGGCCCCGCTCCAGCCGGCGAGGCCGATCAGGCGCATGGGAACCACCTCCTGGCCGCCCGGTTCCGACCTCCGGGCCTTGCCCTCCGGTCGCCGGACGGCTTGCCTAGTCCGCGCCTGCCGCCTTGATGCCTGGAGGCGGCGCAACCGCCCCCCGCGCCTTGGCAGTTTCTTCTTCTACCCACAGGCTGTGGTGCTCCCTCGCCCAATTGTAGTCCACCCGCCCGGTCGTCATGGCGTCCAGGGCGCCCTCCATGCCGAGCGTGCCGATATAGATATGCGCCAGCATGGCAGCGATCATCAGCATCGCCAGCACGCCATGCACCATATGCGATAGCTGCTGCCCGGCAATGTCGGTGACCGAGAAGGGGAAGAGCAGCACATAGCCCGAGGCGGCAACGATCCCACCGCCCAGCACCGTGATCCAGAAGATCAGCTTCTGCCCGGCATTGAACCGCCCTGCCGCCGGATGCCCGCCGGTGAAGAAGCCGCCCCCCGCCTTCAGCCAGGCGAGGTCCAGCCGGTTCGGGATGTTGTCCTTCACCCAGAGCAGCAGCATCACCACCAGGCCAAGCGTGAAGGGGAAGGCCAGGTAGTTATGCGCCACCTTGCCCCAGAGGCTGAGGGTGGTGAAGGCCTCTGGCCCAATCAGCGGCAACAGCAGGTAGCGGCCGAAGGTCAGGTTCAGGCCGGAGAGGGCCAGGATGATGAAGCTGCTGGCCACCATCCAGTGATTGGCTCGCTCCAGCAGGTTGAAGCGCAACACGGTGCGGCCGGACCAGCCGGAGGCAATCCGGACGCGACCCTTGATGGCATAGAACAGCACCACGATGCCGAGCATCCCAAGCACCGCGATGCCGCCGGTCCAGGCCAGGGTCCGGTTGTGGAATTGCCGCCACTCCCGCCCCTCCGGCTGGATCAGGCTGGCCGCCTTCTGGTCCGGGATGGAGACCCGGCCCTCGATGCGGCCGCCCTGGAGGGCACGCTGCAACTCCATCTCCTCGGCCGAAATCTGGCCGCGCGCAGGGGCCTGGGTCTGAGCCTGGGCGGCGACGCCACCTGCCGAGAGCATCAGCGCCAACAGCGCCACGATGAGACGCTTGGTCATGTCCCTCTCCTGCCAGCGGTCCTAGACCGTCACCGTTTCGCGGTAGGCCGTGCGCCAGCCCCAGGCACCGGAGCCATAGCCGCGGCGCTGGACGCGCTCCTTGTAGATGCTGGCGATGATCTCGCCATCGCCGGCCAGCAGCGCCTTGGTGCTGCACATCTCGGCGCAGAGCGGCAGCTTGCCCTCGGCCAGGCGGTTGGCGCCGTACTGGGCGTATTCCACTGCCGTGTTGTCCTGCTGCGGGCCGCCGGCGCAGTAGGTGCATTTGTCCATCTTGCCGCGGCCGCCGAAATTGCCGACGCGCGGATATTGCGGCGCCCCGAAGGGGCAGGCGTAGAAGCAATAGCCGCAGCCGATGCACAGGTCCTTGTCGTGCAGCACCACCGCATCCGCGGTGGTGTAGAAGCAGGACACCGGACACACCGCCGCGCAGGGCGCGTCGGTGCAGTGCATGCAGGCCATGGAGATCGAGCGCTCCCCCGGCTTGCCGTCGTTGATGGTGACGACGCGCCGGCGGTTGATGCCCCAGGGGACATCGTTCTCGTTCTTGCAGGCGGTGACGCAGGCGTTGCACTCGATGCAGCGGTCCGCGTCGCAGAGGAACTTCATCCGGGCCATGATCTGGTCTCTCCCCCCTTACGCCGCGCGGATCTGGCACAGCGTGACCTTCGTCTCCTGCATGAAGGTCACCGGGTCATAGCCATAGGTGGTCACGATATTCGCGCTCTCGCCCAGCACGATCGGATCGGTGCCGGCCGGATAGCGCTTGCGCAGATCCTCGTTCATCAGCCAGCCACCGAAATGGAAGGGCATGAAGGCGACGCCCTTGCCGACACGCTCCGTCACCAGCGCCTTCACGCGGCAGGCGCGGCCCTGCGGCATCTCCGGCCCGTTCACCATCACCCACTGGCCGTCCTGGATGCCGCGCTCGGCGGCATCAGCCGGGTTGATCTCGATGAACATGTCCTGCTGCAGCTCGGCGAGCCACTTGTTGGAGCGCGTCTCCTCGCCTCCGCCCTCGTATTCCACGAGGCGCCCGGTGGTGAGGACAATCGGGAAGTCCTTCCCCACCGTGTTCGACCGTGCCTGCACGCTCTGCCCCAGATGCGGCATGCGGAAGCCACGCCGGTCCGGCAGCGTGGGGTATTGCGCGATCAGGTCGGTGCGCGGTGTGTAGATCGGCTCCCGGTGCACCGGCACGGGGTCGGGCAGGTTCCAGCAATTGGCCCGCGCCTTGCCGTTGCCATAGGGCAGGCAACCATGCTCCATCGCCACGCGGATGATGCCGCCGGAGAGGTCGGTGGCCCAGCTCGCGCGGTCAATGTTGTTGCCGAAATGCTTCTCCAGGCTGGCCTTCTCCGCCGCGGTCAGCTCGTCGAACCAGCCGAGGCGTTTCAGCACCGCCACGGTGAATTCGGGATAGCCGTCCTGGATCTCGGAGCCCTTGGAGTAGCTGCCCTCGGCCAGCAGGGTCTGGCCGTTCCGCTCCACGCCGAAGCGGGCGCGGAAGGTGCCGCCGCCCTCCTTCACATGCAGGTTGGTGTTGTAGAGGGTGTGGGTGCCGGGATGCCGGATCGCCGGCGTGCCCCAGCAGGGCCAGGGCAGGCCGTAGAAATCGCCCTGTATTTCGGGCGGCGCATCCGGCTTCGCGCGCAGCGTCACCAGGTCGAATTTGTCCTGGTGCTGCATGTGCAGCTTCAGCCGCTCCGGCGACTGGCCGCTGTAGCCGGTGCTCAGGCCGCCGAGGTTGATTTCCCGCAGCAGGCTCTCGGCCACCGGCTCCTGGCCGCGGACCTCGATGTTCTTGAACATCTCGGCCTGGAAGCGGATCGGCATGTTCCGCTTCTCCGCCGCCTTGTCCAACGCCCCGGCCAGCCGGTACAGCACCTCATAGTCGGTCTTCGACTCGAAGATCGGATCGACGATCTTGCTGCCCCATTGCAGCGAGCGGTTGGAAGCGGTGCGGCTGCCGGAGCACTCGAACTGCGTGCAGATCGGCAGCAGATAGGTGTTCTCCTTCCGCTCCGCCAGCACCGCGAAGGTGGTGGGGTGCGGGTCGGCGACCACCAGCAGGTCCAGCTTCTCCAGCCCTTTCACCGCCTCCGGCATGCGGGTGACGGTGTTGCCCCCATGGCCGAAGACGATCATGCCCTTCAGGCTGTCGCGCTGCTGGAGGTAGTTCTCGTCCCCCTCCTTGCGCTTGCCCTGGCCAGGGAGATGCACCGCGTCGAAATAGCGCGTGGTCGGGATGCCGGGCACGCCCATCATCTGCGGCGTGTCGAAGCGCGCCGCCATGCTCTCATAGGAGACATCCCAGACCCGGCACCAGTGGCGCCAGGCATTCTCGTCCAGCCCGTAATAGAAGGGCAGTGTCACCACATCCAGGCCAACATCGGTCGCGCCCTGCACGTTGCAGTGGCCGCGGAAGATGTTGGCGCCGTTGCCGTTGCCCCCGACATTGCCGGTGGCCAGCAGCAGGATGCAGAAGGCGCGGACATTGGCGGTGCCGACGGTGTGCTGGGTGGCGCCCATGCACCAGATCAAGGTCGACGGCTTCTGGGTGGCGAACATCTCCGCCACGCGCTTCAGCTGCGCGCCAGGGATGCCGGTGACGCGCTCAACCTCCTGCGGGTTCCACTTCTCCACCTCCTTGCGGACCTCGTCCATGCCGTAGACCCGCTGGCGGATGAATTCCTTGTCCTCCCAGCCATTCTGGAAGATGTGCCACAGCATCCCCCAGATGATCGGGATGTCGGTGCCCGGCCGCATCCGCACATATTCCGTGGCATGCGCCGCGGTGCGGGTGAAGCGCGGGTCGATGACGATCAGGTTCGCCTTGTTGATCTCCTTGCCGCTCAGCAGGTGCTGCAGGGAGACGGGATGCGCTTCCGCCGGGTTGCCGCCCATGATGAGCATGGTGCGGCTGTTGCGGATGTCATTGTAGCTGTTCGTCATCGCGCCGTAGCCCCAGGTGTTCGCGACACCCGCTACGGTCGTGGAGTGGCAGATACGCGCCTGATGGTCGATGTTGTTCGTGCCCCAGAAGGCGCCGAACTTGCGATAGAGGTAGGCCCCCTCATTCGACATCTTGGCGCTGCCGAGCCAGAAGACCGAATCCGGCCCCGAAGCCTGGCGGATCGCCATCAGCTTGTCGGCAATCTCTTCCAGCGCCTGGTCCCAGCTCGTGCGCTGCCACTGCCCGTTGACCAGCTTCATCGGGTATTTCAGGCGGCGGTCGCCATGCACCAGCTCGCGCACGCTGGCGCCCTTGGCGCAATGCGTGCCGCGATTGATGGGCGAATCCCAGCTCGGCTCCTGCCCTACCCAGACGCCGTTCTGCACTTCCGCCGTCACGGTGCAGCCAACCGAGCAATGGGTGCAGATGTTCTTGATGCGCTGCACCGGCTGCGCATGGTCAATCACGCCCGCGGCGCCCTCCGCCGCCCGCGCCCGTCCCGCACCCACCGTGCCGAGCGCGGCAAGCCCCGCGCCGCCGAGCCCGGCCTGGCGCAGGAAGCTGCGGCGATCCAGCCCGCCGGCGGAGAGTCCCTGATAGGCGGAGGCAAGGCGCTGCTTCGCGGCGCGGCCATCCGATCGCTTGATCAGCATCGCGGCATCCCCCCGGATGTCTTACTGCTCGTAGCGGTTGGTACGGTAATAGGCCTTGATGTGATCGCTCTCCCGGTAACGGGCGGCGATGCGCTGGCCCTCATTCTCCTTGCGCGCCTGGCCGGCGGGCACGGTATCGCTGCGCTGCGCCGCAGCCGGTGCCGCGGCGGCGGCGGCCGTGCCTGCGGCCAGCCCCAAGGCGCGCAGGAAGCCGCGCCGTTCCGCCACTTTGCCTTCGCTGCCTTTGGTCATGGCAAGCCTCCGCTTCGGAATTGCGATCATGGCGGCAGCTCCGCCGCCGCCTGTTCGATCTCGATCGCCGTCCGGCCGAGTGCGCCCACCGCGCGGTAGAAGCGCGCGGTGGAGGCCCCTTCCAGATCGGCGAAGAAGCGCCCTGCCCAGGGGCGCATATGCCGGGCGAAGAAGGCGCCGGCCTCCTCCGGTCCCGCGGCCGGGAAGCTGCCGGCGATCAGGCCGGACAGCGTCTCGCATTCGAAGGCGATGTGGTCCTCGGGCTCCGGCACACCCGGTGCGCGCTCCACGCCCAGCCGGCGCAGGTCGCCGCGAAGGTCGGCCAGCGGGCGCTCATGCAGGAAGCCGGTCAGGTAGTAGGAGGCATAAGGCAGCAGCTCGCCCCGGCCGACGCCGATGAACAGCTCGAAGAATTCGCGCTCCAGCGCGGCGGGCTGCGCTTCCGCGGCCGCCCGCGCCAGCCCGGCGATGCCACGGCCGAGCGGCGTGTCGTCGCCCTGCAGCGCCGCAAGCCGCGCCAGAAGTTCGATATCGGGCGGCGCCGCGAGCAAGCGGCCGAGCAGCGCGAACAGCCGTGCGCGCTCTGCGTCCAGCCCCTCCATCATCGCCGCTTCCTCCCGGCCTGCCCTCGCTTCCGGATGGTCGGTGCGTCAGGTCTCGGCAAGATCAAAACGTATTGGTAGCAGGGCCAGAACCAGAACCGCAAGCCAACATTCCGAACGGAAGATTGAAGGTCAGGACGGCACCGCACCGCCATGCCGGCGCCGCGGAACCACCGGTTGCGGCGTATCGGACGGCGACGGTTGTTCCGCAAGTGGAGGCGGGGCGGGATCGGCAAGCTTCGGCGGATCCTCCGCCGGGACGGGGGATTCCGGGGGAGGGATGGGTTCGGCAGGCACCGCCGGTTCCGGCGCCTCCCCGGCCGGCTTTTCTTCCTCCAGCAATCCCATGGCCTGGGCCAGCAGGCGCTTCGCATCGCCGCCGAGGCTGAGCGCGAAGCCCGGCACCCCATCCGGCGCATTGAAGTCCCAGGCATAGTCGGCAGGCCCGACATAGTCCCGGATCGCCGGGTCGAGCGTCCAGATCCGCCGCAGCGCCGCCTGGCGCAGCGCGGCCGGGACTTCCTTCCGCAGGAAGGCGGTGATGTCGCTGCCCGCGGTCAGGCTCTCGATCGGCGGCAGGCTCGCCGGGTCGAAGGCGGG
>CALGVL010000072.1 GCA_937930165.1 uncultured Acetobacteraceae bacterium | reverse complement strand
CTGGCCTGGCAGGGGCCGCACCCGCGGCGGGAAGCGCAGCCCCTCCGCCGCCCAGACATGATCCACCAGCGCCTGCAATTGCGCGAAGGGCACCCGCGAGCGGTCGCGCGGCGCCACCACCGCATCCTCCCAGGCATAGAGGCGGTCCGCCTCGGCGGAGGCGGAGGGCGTGCGGCGGCGCTGCACTATTCGGCGGCGTGCTTCAGATGCGGCAGCGGGGCGTTGGTGATGGCGCTCATCCGCTCGCGCACATCGAAGATGCGCACATCCACCTCCGAGAGATCGGGATTGCCACGCAGCCGGGCGACGATCGGCCCCGCCACATAGGCTTCCGCCGCGGCGCGGTCGGCGAAGAGGTAGATCCCGCCAGCACGGCGCTCCTCCTCGCCATCCAGCCAGATCTTCCAGAGCAGGCCGGGGACGGTGAGGAACTGCCTCGCCCGTTCATCGGTGTAGCGTGCTTCCCATTCAGCCTTCGGCATGTCCGGGCGGCGATAGTTGATCTGCACGATCACCATGCGGCACCTCCCTTGGCGAGGTTCGGAGGGTGATCTCCTCCGTCGCTGGGTTCAACGGCTTTTCCCGCGCGGCAGGCCCCGCGCGCCGGGGGCGGCGCCGATCGGCCGCTCCAGCCCGACCCTCCCGCCGGCCTCCGCGCCCCGGCTGTAGGCGCCGCGGTCGCGGATGGTGGCATAGCTGGTCACGGAGCGCAGCCGCACGCCGAGGCCACGGAACTCCTCCTCCAGCTTCCGCTCCTTTGCCAGCACCAGGGCGGTGGAGGCGGAAAGGCCCATTGTTTCCGCGCGCCTGGCCTCGGCTGCCGCTTGGCGGGCAGCCGTCATCTCATCCAGCCGTTTTGCGATCCGGTCGGCGAAGCCGTAGCGGAAGCTGCGCAGTAAGGTCTGCGCCTGTTGGCGGCGGAGGGTGTAGTCGCGCGTGGCGCGGTAGCGGCCCTCCTCATGCAGCAGGGCGCCGACGATGACATGCAGCAGGTATTCCGCCATCTGCACATCCGGCTCCAGCCCGAAGAGGACGAAGCCGTCGCGTCCGTCGGTCCAGCCACGGCACTCGCAGAAGCGCAGCAGCGCCGGGAAGAGCCAGCGCAGCGCAGTGCGCTGCGGGCCGGTGATGTCCACCCGCCTTTGCAGGCAGGCCTCCTCGCGCAGCTCGACCTCCGACATGGAGAGGCCGTAGATGTCGAGCAATTCGCCCACCTTGGCGGCGGCGGCCATGGCCTCGGCCTCGGAGCAGCCGCGGTCCACGGTCTTGGCGGCGAGCGCGCGGATGCGCGCCTTCACCTTGGCGAGTTCGGTCTGCTGATCCATACGGCCCCGGGGTGTGCGGAGGCGGCAAGGTGGTTCGCCCCGGCCTGAGCGGTCAAGGCCCTTGGCCGCTGTTCCGGCCCGGCTCTAGGCTTCGTTCCCGGCAACCAGTCCAGGGAGGATCCCATGCCGCGATTCGGCTTCGACCACATCCATCTGCGCAGCCCGGATCCGGAGGCGACGGCACGCTGGTACGAGCAGATGCTCGGCGCCGAGATCCTCCGCAGCATGCAGGACGGCAAGCCGCGCATCGACCTGGTGCTGGGTGGCCAGAAGATCTTCATCGCCCAGGCGGATGCCTCCGTCGCCGCGCCGCCGGATGCGCCCTATCAGGGGCTCGATCATTTCGGACTGGTCGTCGAGGGACTGGACGAGGTGGTGGCGGAGCTGAAGGCCAAGGGCGTGCGCTTCACCCTGGATCCGATGCAGCCCCGCCCCGGCATTCGCATCGCCTTCCTGCGCGGGCCGGAGAACGTCTCGATCGAGCTGCTGGAGCGGAGCCCGAGATCGGAAGAGCGTCGTGTAGGGAAAGAGTGTAGATCTCG
>CALGVL010000071.1 GCA_937930165.1 uncultured Acetobacteraceae bacterium | reverse complement strand
CGCGCATTGGTTCGGTACGGATGAGAACGGGCGGGACGTGTTCTCCCGCGTCGTCTGGGGGGCCAGGGCCTCGCTGCTGGCAGGCGTGGTCTCCGTGCTGGCGGCGGTGGCGATCGGCGTGCCGATCGGCCTGCTGGCCGGGCTCGCCGGCGGCTGGACGGACACCATCATCTCCCGCATCGCGGATGCGATGCTTTCGGTGCCCTTCCTGATCCTGGCCATTGCGCTGGCAGCCTTCCTCGGCCCGGCCCTGGAGAATGCGATGCTTGCCATCGCCATCACCGCCAGCCCGGTCTTCGTGCGACTGGCGCGCGGCATGGCGCTGGATGCGAAGTCTACAGATTGGGTGGAGGCGGCGCGCGCGCTCGGCAACCCGCCCTGGCGGCTCGGCCTGCTGCATGTGCTGCCGAACATTGTTCCACCACTGCTGGTGCAGGCGACGCTGGCGATCGCCGAGGCGATCATCGCCGAGGCGTCCCTCTCCTTTCTCGGCCTCGGCCAGCAGCCGCCGGATCCCTCCTGGGGCTCCATGCTGAACAGTGCGCAGCGCTTCCTGACCCAGGCGCCCTGGCTGGCGATCTTCCCCGGCCTGGCGATCTTCCTGGTGGTGCTGGCCTTCAACCTGGTGGGCGACGGGCTCAGGGACGCGCTGGACCCGCGCAGCGAGCGCCGGTAGGGCGCGCCCGGCGCCCTACCCCTCAGGCAGCATAGACCGCGCGCTCGAACCCCTCTGCCATCGCCAGCACCTGCCGGTCAGCAAAGGGCAGGATCTGCGTGGCGATCACCCCCGCCCGGTCGCGCTTCGGGTCGATCCAGTAATAGGTGTTCGCCAGCCCGGCCCAGGCCAGGCTGCCGGCTGCGCGCCCGCCCGGCACATCCTCGTCATTGATCAGGAAGGACAGCCCCCAGCCCTTCCGCATGCCGGGGAAGAGCGAGACATCGTTGGTGGAGGCAGGGATCGCCGACTTGATCTCCGGCACCTCCAGCGGCGCGATCTGGTCGCGCATCGCCTCCCGCACCGTCTCCGGCGCCAGGATGCGCGCGCCGTCCAGCGCGCCGCCATTCAGCCACATGCGGCAGAAGCGGAGATAGTCGAGCACCGTGCCGTAGAGCCCGCCACCGCCCATGTGGAATTCCGGCTCCTGTGGCACCTCGAAGGGAATGACCGAGAACGTCCCGTCCGGCGCCTTGGCATGCATGGAGGCCAGCCGCGCCCGCTGCGCCACGCCGATCCGGAACGCCGTGTCGCGCATGCCGAGCGGCCCCAGCACCCGCTCCTGCAACACCGTATCCAGGCGCTGCCCCGTTACCTTCTCCACCGCCAGCCCGGCGAAGTCGATGCTGATGCCGTATTCCCAGCGCTCGCCCGGCTCGGCGACCAGCGGCGTGGTCAGCGCGGCGCGCTGGCAACTGATGACGCCGGGCACGCCGCGCGCCGCCATATAGGCGCCGATCTCCGTGTTGAAGAAGTCGTAGCCGAAGCCTGCCGTATGGCTCAGCAGGTGGCGCAGGGTGATGGGCTTCCGCGCCGGCCAGATCGGAA
>CALGVL010000070.1 GCA_937930165.1 uncultured Acetobacteraceae bacterium | reverse complement strand
GCCTGCCATTCCGGGATATAGGCGTTGAACAGCCACATCTCGCCGTCGCGCTCGCCGGCCCAGGCCTCGGTCAGGGTGGCACGCCCAGCGCGGAGCGACTTCACCTCCGGCCCTACCAGCGCCAGCCCGGCCTCGATCGTCTCGCCGATCTTGTAGTCGTGCCGGGCCTTGCGGTTCTGCGCGACGATGCCGTGCGAGATAAGTGTCTTCTTGCCCTTCTTCTCCGCCATGGGCTCAGTTCAGAAGACCCGAGGCCAGCATCGCATCCCGTATCCGCGCCTTGTTGGCCTCGCTCACCGGGGCGAGCGGCAGGCGGCAATGCTCCGTGCTCTTGCCGAGCAGCGAAGCCGCATACTTCACCGGACCGGGCGAGGTCTCGCAGAACATCGCGTCATGCAGCGGCAGCAGCCGGTCCTGGATAGCCATGGCCTCCCGCACCCGCCCCTCGCGCCAGGCCCTCTGCATCTCAGCGCAGAGCCTCGGCGCCACATTGGCGGTGACGCTGATGCAGCCCTGCCCGCCGGCGGCGTTGAAGGCCAGCGCCGTATGGTCCTCGCCCGAGAGCTGGATGAAGTCCTCGCCGCAGGCGCGCTTCGTGTGCAGGGGGCGGGTCAGGTTCGCCGTCGCGTCCTTCACGCCGACGATGTTCCGGTGCTTCGCCAGGCGCGCCATGGTCTCGACGCTCATGTCGATCACGCTGCGCGGCGGAATGTTGTAGATGATGACCGGCAGGTCCACCGCATCGGCGATGGCCTTGAAATGCAGGTACAGCCCCTCCTGCGTCGGCTTGTTGTAGTAGGGCGTCACCACCAGGCAGGCGTCGGCGCCGGCCTTCTTGGCATGTTGGGTCAGCTCGATCGCCTCGGCGGTGCTGTTGCTGCCGGTGCCGGCGATGACGGGCACGCGGCCCCGTGCCGCCTCGACGCAGAGCTCCACCACGCGCTTGTGCTCGTCATGGCTCAGGGTCGGGCTTTCGCCGGTGGTGCCGACGGGGATCAGCCCCTCGGTGCCCTCACTGATCTGCCACTCGACCAGATCCTGGAAGGCTTTCTCGTCCACGGACCCGTCGCCACGCATGGGCGTGATCAGTGCGACCATCGATCCCTTGAACATCGCTCGCCTTCCTCCGGAGCCTGGACTGCCGCCCGCCGAAATGGCGCATGCGGCCCGGCGCCATTCGCCGGGCGCCGGGAACCGCCAAAGCTACTGGCCGGACGCGCCAGCGACAAGGGCGGGAGGCAGGGGACAGCCCCCTGCCGCTTCGGCTAGAAGACAAATATGCGCCGTCGCCTGCTGCTCCGCCTGCCCCTGGCCCTCGCCACCCTGTCATCCTGGGCGCGAGCCCAGCCCCCGGAACTGGCGGGGGCGGAGGCGATGCGTGCTGCTGGCCGCCGCGCCGTCGCCCTGGCCAGCGCCCAGAGATGGCCCGAAGCCGAGGCCGCGGCCCAGGCAGCCGAGCCCCTGATCCGCAAATTCGTAACCTGGATGCGCCTCCAATCCCGCGGCAGCGGCGCCAGTGCGGCGGAGATCACGGCCTTCGCCCTGGCGAATCCGGAATGGCCGGGGCAGGACAACCTGGCCCGCCGTGCCGAGGAGGCACTGGCGGCCGATCCGGACGACCGGCTCGCCGTCGAATGGTTTGCCGCCCGTGCTCCCCGCACGCTGGACGGTTTTCAGCGCCTGGCTGATGCCCTGACCCGCGCCGGGGAGGATGCCAAGGCCGCCACGATCCTCCGAACCGGCTGGGCGGAGGCACCGGCCGATACTGCCGCCGAGGCCGCCTATCTCGGCCGCAACCAGTCCCTTTTGACGCCGGAGGATCACTGGCGCCGCTTCGACCGGCTCTCCCTCGCGCGGCAGAATGCGGCGGCGGCGCGCCTGGTCCCCTATCTCGATCCGGCCCGCCAGGGCATCGCTGCAGCGCGACTCGACTATGCCGCCAACCGTGCCGAGGCTGACACGCCGGAGCGCGCCGCCGCCGCCCCCGGCGATTTCGGCCTGACCCTGGAACGCGCCCGCTGGCTCCGCCGCCGCGACCGCGATGCCGAAGCGGCCGCTGCCTGGGCCGCCAGGCCCGCCAGCCCACCGCCGGAGGCCGCCCGCACCGCCTGGGCGGAGCGCCAGATCCTGGCCCGCAAGCTGTTGCGCCTGGGCGACCCGGGCAACGCCTATATCCTCGCCGCCCAGCACGGCCTGGCCACGCCGGGAGAGCCATGGCAGGAGGCCGAATTCCTCGCCGGCTTCATTGCCCTGCGCCGCCTGGACGCCCCCGACGCCGCCGAGCGCCATTTCGTCAAGCTGGCCGAGGGGAGCCGCAGCGTCATCACCCGCGCCCGCAGCCTCTACTGGCAAGGCCGCGCCGCCGAGGCCCAGGGCGCCACCGGGCGTGCGCGGGAACGCTACGCCGCCGCCGCGGAACTGCCCCTCGCCTTCTATGGCCAGCTCGCCGGCCTGGCCCTGGGCGAGGATGGCCCCGCCCTCGCCGCCCGCATCGCCCGCATCCGGCCGCCGCAGCCGACCCAGGCACAGGCCCTGGCGCTGGAAGCGCGGGAGATCGCCCAACTCGTCCCCGCCCTGGCCGGGATCGGCGAGAGCCGCCGCGCCCGCGCCTTTCTGCTGCGCCTGGCCGACCTGGCCGAGAGCCCGGCGGAGACGCTGCTGGTCATCCGACTGGCCCAGCGGATCGGACGGCCGGACCACGCCGTCTGGGTGGTGCGGCGGGCCGGCGCCAGCGGGCTGATGCTGCCGGAGGAAGGCTGGCCCACCCCCTATGGCGCCACGCCCCTCGGCCCCGGCATCGGGCCGGAGCCGGCGCTGATCCATGCCATCACCCGGCAGGAGAGCAATTTCGATCCGGAGGCCGTCTCCTCCTCCAATGCCCGTGGCCTCATGCAATTGCTGCCCTCCACCGCCCAGGCGGTGGCGAAGCGGCTCGGGCTGCGGCACCAGCTTGCCATGCTGACCGGCGATCCGGCCCATAACATCCGCCTCGGCGCCGCTTACCTGGAGGAGATGCTGGCCCGCTTCGACGGCGCCCTGCCCCTGGCCGTCGCCGCCTACAATGCCGGGCCGAACCGGGTATCAGAGTGGCTCGGCACCTATGGCGACCCGCGCACCGGCTGGATCCCGATGCTGGACTGGATGGAACTGATCCCCTTCGGCGAGACCCGCAACTATGTCCAGCGGGTGATCGAGAACATGGCCATCTACCGTGCCCGGGATCCGCGATCCGTGGGGCTCGGCCACCCGATGGCGCGCTGGCTGCATGACCAGCCGGGCTGAGATGATCCAACCCCGCCACCGCCGCTTCAGCGCCCATGACGGGCTGCGCCTCTCTGCCCTGGAATGGGAGGGGCCCCAGGATGCGACCCCGCTGCTCTGCCTTCCCGGCATCGCCCGCACGGCGCTGGACTTTGCCCCGCTCGCGCTGCGCTATCGCCGCCGCCGCCGGGTGGTAGCACTGGAATACGCCGGCCATGGCGATAGCGACCGCGCCGCCGATCCCAGCCGCTACGAGGTCGAGGCGATCCTGCGCGACCTGCTGGACGCCCTGGCGGCGCTGCACCTGCACCGGGTGGCAATCCTTGGCACCAGCTTCGGCGGCATCCTTGGCATGGTGCTCGGCGTGCTGCGGCCGGGATGCCTGGCGGCGGTCGCGCTGAACGATACCGGCCCGCGGCTGGAGCCGGGGGGGGCCGAATTCGTCC
>CALGVL010000069.1 GCA_937930165.1 uncultured Acetobacteraceae bacterium | reverse complement strand
GCGCCGCCCTGGCGGCGGTGCAGGGCGAGCCGCAGGCAGCCGCGCCCGGCTTCACCGCCGCCTTGCCTCTGCTGCTAGCCTACCCGCCGGCGCTCCGGTCCCGGCTGATGCCCCTGGCTGCGGAGGCCCTGGCCGAGGCCGGCGAGTTGGAGAGCCTGCGGCGACTCCTCGCCGCGGCGGCACCGGAGGAACTCGGCCTGCCCCGTGCCATGCTGGCGGAAGCGGAAGGCCGCACGGAGGACGCGCTGGCTGCCTATGACGCTCTGGCCAGGGGGCGTGACCGACGGGTCCGGGCGCGTGCCTTGCGGCGGGGTGTAGAACTCCGCCTGGCTACCGGCCGGATTGATGCCAAGGCGGCGGCTCAGGCCCTGGACCGTGCGCTCTTCGCCTGGCGGGGCGGGGAGGAGGAGCTGGCGGCCCGGCTGCGGGTGGCGGAGCTGCACCGGCACGGCGGCGAGCCACGCCGTGCACTGGCGCTGCTGCTGGAAACCGAGGCGCTGTTCCCGGACCGCTCCATGCAGGTCAGGCCCGCATTGACCGAAACCTTCCTCGCGGCGCTGGCACAGGAGCCGCCTCTGGCTGCCGTCGCGCTGTTCGATGCCCATCTGGATCTGCTGCCGGCTGATTCGCGGGCCGAATCGGCAGCGCTGATGCTGGCGGAGCAGCTTCTCGCGCTCGACCTGGCAGACCGCGCCGCGAGGGTGCTGCGCGAGGCAGCGGAACGCGCCACGGGTGCGGCGCGGGCGGCGCTCGGGCTCCGGCTTGCGAGGCTGCGCCTGGCCGAGGGCGATGCCGAAGGCGCGCAGGCGGCGCTCGGCGCGAGCGAAGCGGCGGACCTGCCCCCGGCTCTGAAGCTGGAGCGCAGCATCATCATGGCACGGGCCGAGGCGCGGCGCGGGCAGTTGCCGCAGGCGGCGGAGAGGTTGCAGGCGCTGGGCGCACCCGGCGCGGAGGCGCTGGCTGAATTGCTGACCGAGGCGCAGGACTGGACCGGCGCCGCGGCTGCGATGGCGGTGCATCTGCGCGCGGCGGTTCCGGACGCACCGGCGCCGCTCGACGACGCGCACCGCCTTCTCCTGCTTCGGCAGGCGGCACTTCTGGCGCTGGCCGGCGATACCGCCGGACTTGCCCTGTTGCGGAGCCAGTATGCGGAGCGGATGCCGGGCGGCAGGCTGGCGGAACCTTTCGCGGCGCTGACCGCCGACCCGCTGCGGGGCCTCGCGGACCTGCCCCGGCTGCAGCGGGAACTGGGGCTCTTCCGAGGGGTTCCGACGCGGCTGGAGGCATTGCGGGCAGGCGGGCCGGTCACACGATGAGTCCCGTGCCAGGCTCGGGGCAGGGCGGCAAATTTTTCGGCCAGGCGGCCTAAAATTGGCTTGCTTTACGGGTCGGTCTGCCCCATATGCGCGCCCCGTTGACCTGATCGATTCCCGATCACCCTGGTCATCTGCTGGTGGGAAGGAGCCCGCAATGGAAGCTCTCGTCCAACTGGGGATGGTCTCGGAGCAGCTCCCGAGCGAAGCCCAGAATTCCGCAACCTCGGTGAGCGAGGCCAAGGATTATTTCGTCTGCCGTGATGGCGTGAAGTTCGCCGGCACGCACCTTATCGTTGATCTCTGGGACGCCACCAACTTGGCCGACCCCGAGCATATTGATGCGGTGCTGCGTGAGGCGGCGATCGCGACCGGCGCTACCATCCTGCACGGGCATTTCCACCATTTCGGTCCGAACAGTGGTGTGTCCGGCGTGCTGGTGCTGGCGGAGAGTCATGTCTCCATCCACACCTGGCCTGAGCGGGATTACGCGGCGCTCGACATCTTCGTCTGCGGCGAGTGCAATCCGTACAAGGCCATTCCGGTGCTGAAGAAGGGGTTTCAGCCCGGGCGGGTCCAACTCGCGGAGCATAAGCGCGGCTTGGTCGGCTGACGCAACGCTGCACATGACAGAACCGGGGGGCGGGGTCCCAGGATCCCGCCCCTGTTCCTTTTTTCCGGGGGATGCCATGGAAGCCGATGTTTGGGTGAATGAGACGATCCACGGCGGCTGGGGCCAGCGCTTCCAGATGAAGCGGGAACTGGCGCGAGTGAAGAGTCAGTATCAGGATATCATGCTGTTCGAGAGCTACACCCATGGCCGGGTGCTGCTGCTGGACGGCGTGGTGCAGATCACCGAAGCCGACGAGTTCACCTACCAGGAGATGCTGGCGCATGTGCCCTTGCTGGCGCATGGCGCGGCGAAGCGCGTGCTGATCATCGGTGCCGGCGATGGTGGCGTGCTGCGCCGCGTCCTGCAGCATCGCAACGTCGAGAAGGCCGTGATGGTCGAGATCGATGGCGAGGTCGTTCGCCTGGCCAAGGAATTCCTGCCGGGCATCGGCGGCGATGCCTGGACCAATCCCCGTGCGGAGGTGATCATCGGCGACGGCATCGACTATGTCCGCCGTGCCCCTGCTGGCAGCTTCGACGTGGTGATCGTTGACAGCACCGACCCGATCGGCGTGGGCGAGGTGCTGTTCACCGAGGAATTCTACGCCAATTGCGCCAGGCTGCTGACGGAGCGCGGCCTGGTGGTGAACCAGTGCGGTGTTCCCTTCATGCAGGCGGATGAGCTGCGCATCACCAGCCTGCGCCGCGCGGCGGCCTTCCCGGATATCTTCGCCTATCTCGTGGCGGTGCCCACCTATGTCGGCGGCTTCATGACGCTCGGCTGGGCTGCCAAGGATCCCGGCTGCCGTGCCGTCGGCGTAGAGGAGATCCGGCAGCGGGCCGCCGCGGCCGGCATCCTGGGTACCACGCGCTACTGGACACCGGAGATCCATGTGAGCGCATTCAACCTGCCGCCCTATATCGCGCAGCACTTGCCACAACCGGCCGCGGCAGGGGCCTGACTACCGGGCACTTGCCGACCTGATGGCGCCCCGGCCTGCTTGGGGCGTCATTCCTGCCGGCCGGCAAGCTGGACGGCCGGCAGGAGAGCATGCAGCGCCGCTGGATCAGCTCTCCACCCCGTAGAGTTCTCGCGCCGCGGCGGGGCTGACCAGACCATCCGCCACGTCCCGCCGCACCAGCGCCGGGTCGCGCTGCTTCGGGTCGCCCATGCCACCGCCGCCCGGCAGCTTCAGCAGCAGGCGCCGGCCTTTCGGGATGATCTGGAAACCTTTGGTCCGCAGCGGCGTGCCATTCGGGTCGTTCAGCCCGACCCAGCCGGCGGCGCCGTCATGGCCGCCGTCGCGGCCCTTCGGCGCGTTGGCCACGCGGTCGAAGATGGCGTTCACGGCGAATTCTGCATCGCCCTTGGCGCCGATCTCCATGATCTGGCCAAAGCCGCCTCGGGTGCGGCCGGCGCCGGCGCTGTCCGGGCGCAGCTCCTTTTTCCAGAAGATCACGGGGGCAACATTTTCCGTCGCCTCCACCGGCATGGTGCGCACGCCGGAGGGGAAGGCGGTGCCGTCCAGCCCATCCTTGGTCGGCCGTGCCCCCGTGCCGCCGGAATTGAAGGTGATGATCTCGAAATCCTCCACCTCCGCCGCCTGGCCGGAGACCTGGGCGCCGCCGCGCAGCGGAGGGTTCCACAGCGCCGAGGAGCCTTCCGCATTCACCCGGTCCGGCACGGCCTGGTGCAGGCAGCTCATCATCAGGTCCGGCAGAAGCTGGCCGATCACATGCCGCACGCTGACCGGATAGGGGCGGGGCGCGTTCAGGATGCAGCCTTCCGGAATCTCCATTTGGAAGGGCGACAGCGAGGCCCAGTTGTTCGGGATCTCCGGCGCCACGACGCATTTGATCCCGAAGCAGGAATAGGCCCGGCAATAGGCCGGTGGCACGTTGATGCCGCGGTTGGACAAGCCGGAGGTGCCGGCATAGTCCACCACGATCCGGTCCTCATGAATCATCATCGCC
Source organism: uncultured Acetobacteraceae bacterium (assembly GCA_937930165.1). Taxonomy (GTDB): domain Bacteria; phylum Pseudomonadota; class Alphaproteobacteria; order Acetobacterales; family Acetobacteraceae; genus CALGVL01. The sequence continues at coordinate 345 of CALGVL010000069.1, read as the reverse complement.
GCCTTCAGCGTGACCGGCGCCTCATAGCCGTCCGACCTGATCTCCGCCCGGTAGGTGCCCTTGGGGAGCTTGCGGATCTCCTCGATGGTGGCGCGCAGGCTGCCTTCGAAGATGTACTCCGCAAGCGGGTCCAGCGAGTCCATCCCGAACTCGTCCATCATCTCGATCAGCCGCTTGGCGCCGGCATCGTTGCAGGCACAAAGGCTGTAGACATCGCCTTCCAGCTCCACCGGGGTGCGGCTGCCGGCACGGATGAAGTCGAAGAAGGTCTCGTTCGCCTGGCCCTCGATGAAGCACTTCACGATGGGGATGTAGAGACCTTCCTCGAAGACGCTCCGCCCCTCC
>CALGVL010000068.1 GCA_937930165.1 uncultured Acetobacteraceae bacterium | reverse complement strand
CGCGGGGCGGGAACGGGCGAATTCGCTGCGCCAGGCGCGCGCCGCCGGGCGAATGGTGGTGGAGGCCAATCCGGTGGTGCTGGCCGGCCGCCCCGACCTCGACATCCTGCTGGAGCCGGGCGACCTGATCGCCATGCCGAAGCGGCCTAACGAGGTCACGGTGGTGGGCGCCGTGCTCAATCCCGGCAGCCTGCAATTCACCACCGGCTGGCGCGCCGCGGATTACGTGCGCGCGGCGGGCGGCCAGCAGCGCTTCGCCGATGGCAGCCGTGCCTTCGTAGTGCTGCCGAACGGGCAGTCGGTGCCGGCGGGGCTCGGCGCCTGGCAGGCAGGCGGGCCGCCCGTCCCGCCGGGCAGCCTTGTGGTGGTGCCGCAGGACCCCTCGCCATACGAGACCTGGGGCTTCCTGCGCGACGTGACGCAAGTGCTGTCGCAGATCGCGCTGTCCAGCGCGGCGCTGGCGGTCATCGCCAGGACCGGCTCCGGGCGCTGACGGCCGGCACGGTCGCCGGCCGGGACAGCCGGGTCAGACCCCCCGCAGCACCGCGCGCAGCGCCAGCGCCACCAGGCCGACGCAGACCACCCCGGCGGCCCAGAGCGCGACGAACCACAGCCAGCGCCGCGCCGCCGGCGGCATCAGTGATAGCCCTGCCCCGCCTGCACCTTGCCGCGGAACAGCCAGTACACATAGCCGGTATAGGCCAGGATGATCGGGATCAGGACCGCGGCGCCGACCAGGATGAAGACCTGCGTCGATTCCGGCGCCGCCGCCTCCCAGATCGTGATCTCCGGCGGCACGATCATCGGCCACATCGAGATGCCGAGCCCGATATAGGAAAGCAGGAACAGGCCAAGCGCGCAGAAGAAGGGCACGCCGTCATGCCACAGCACCTGGCGCGGCGGCACCGGCCCGGGCCGCTTGCGCGCGGCCTCCTCGCTCTCGTCCAGGGCGCGGTAGAAGCGCCAGGCCAGCAGCACCACCAGGACCGGCACCGGCAGGGCCAGCAGGATGGCCGGGAAATCGAACCAGCGCGCCCGGAATTCCGGCTGCAGGAAGGGCATGACCAGACTCACCACCAGGATGAAGCCCAGCGTCAGGCTGCCCAGCCAGCGCGCCAGCTCGCGCCCCCGGTCCTGCAATGCTCCTTCCGTCTTCCAGATCAGCCAGCAGGCGCCGAGCAACCCGTAGCCCGCCATCAGGGCAAGGCCGGTCAGCACCGAGAAGCCGGAGACCCAGTCCCACCAGCCGCCGGCATAGGCGCGCTCCTCCACCTCGATGCCCTGCACCAGGGCGCCGAGCGCGATCCCCTGGCAGAAGGTGGCGACCATGCTGCCGCCGGAGAAGGCGCGGTCCCACCACAGCCGCTGCTTCGGCGTCTCGGCGCGGAAGCGCATCTCGAAGGCGACGCCGCGGAAGATCAGCGCCAGCAGCATGACGATCAGCGGCATGTAGAGCGCCGGCAGGATGACGGCATAGGCCAGCGGGAAGACCGCGAAGAGCCCGCCGCCGCCGAGCACCAGCCAGGTCTCGTTGCCGTCCCAGACCGGCGCCACGGTGTTCACCGCCGTGTCCCGGTCCTCACGGTCACGCAGCCAGGGGAAGAGGATGCCGACGCCGAGATCGAACCCGTCCATGCAGACATAGAGGAAGATCCCGGTGGCGATCAGCAGGGCCCAGATGACGGCGACGGTTTCGTTGATCATCGCGCTCACTCCGCCGGTTCGGGATGTGCGCCGTGCCGCCGGTCGCGGCCCACCGAGGGGGCCGGGGTGATGCCGGCGGTGCGGATCGGCGGCTCGGCTTCCGCGCCCGTCTCATGCGCTTCCGGCGGATGGCGGAAGAGGCGGAACAGGTACCAGATGCCGGCGCCGAAGACGATGAAGTAGACGACGATGAACAGGGCAAGCGAGGTCGCCACTGCCGGCGCGGCGATGGGCGAGACGCTGTCGGCCGTGCGCATCAGCCCGTAGACGGTGAAGGGCTGCCGCCCGGCCTCGGTGGTGATCCAGCCGAAGGTCACGGCGATCAATCCCGATGGCCCCATCCCGACCGCCCAGCGCAGGAACCAGTCCGTGCGGTAAAGCGTGCCGCGCCAGCGCAGCCAGAGCGAGACGAAGCCGAGCGCGATCATCAGCAGCCCGGCCGCCACCATGATGCGGAAGGACCAGAAGACCAGCGGGACGTTGGTGGGGCGCTGGTCGGGCGGGAATTCCTTCAGCCCCTGGATCTCCCCGTCCCAGTCATGCCGCAGGATCAGGCTGCCGAGGCGGGGGATCTCCAGCGACATGCGCGTCTCCTCCCGCTCCATGTCCGGCATGCCGAAGAGGATCAGCGGTGCGCCGCGCTGCGTCTCCCAATGCCCCTCCATCGCCGCGACCTTCTGCGGCTGGTAGTGCAGCGCCCAGAGCCCCTGCAGGTCGCCGAAGACCAGTTGCGCCGGCGCCACCGCCGCCGTCATCCACATCGCCATGCTGAACATGACGCGGGCACGCTCGTTCGCCCCGTTGCGCAGCAGGTGCCAGGCACCGACCGCGCCGACGATCAGCGCCGTGGTGAGGAAGGTGCCGGTGATGGTGTGCAGGTATCGGAGGGGGAAGGAGGGATTGAAGATGATCGCCCACCAGTCCTCCGGCAGGAAGCGCCCGTCCGGCCCGATGCTGTAGCCGGATGGCGTCTGCATCCAGGAATTGGCCGAGAGGATCCAGAAGCCGGAGATCAGCGTGCCGATCGCGACCAGGCAGGTCGCCAGGAAATGCAGCCCCTTCCCGACCCGGCCCAGGCCGAAGAGCATGACGCCGAGGAAGCCTGCCTCCAGGAAGAAGGCGGTCAGCACCTCATAGCCCAGCAGCGGTCCCAGGACTGGGCCGGTGCGGTCGGAAAAGGCCGACCAATTGGTGCCAAACTGATAGGACATGACGATGCCGGAGACGACGCCCATGGCGAAGTTCACGGCGAAGACCTTCACCCAGTAGCGGAACAGGTCGAGATAGACCTCCCGCTTCGTCCAGAGCCACAGTCCTTCCAGCACGGCGAGGTAGCTGGCCAGGCCGATGGTGAAGGCCGGGAACAGGAAGTGGAAGGTGACGGTGAAGGCGAATTGGAAGCGCGCCATGTCCAGCGCGCTCGGGAAGGCATCCCACAGCATCAGCCGATCCCCTCCTTGTCCCGTGACAGGCAGGTAGGGGGAGTATCATGAAGGCCCGCCGCAGCGCGTGACAATCACACGAGCGGCGCGGTAGTCAGGCCGCCTGGCGCACGCCCTCCTCCGGCCGCTGCACCTGCACGCTGCGCACGCCGACCACCTGGCCGAGATTGCCGGCGACGAGATGCACCATGCCGGCCGGCATGGCTTCCAGCAGGATCTCGGCCCGCATCAGCTCACCCTCACGCTGCGCGTGGAAGCTGTCGGCCGTCAGGTCACGTTTCGCCAGTGGCTGCAACAGGCGGGGAAGCAGGCCGGGACAGGCATCGGCCAGCACGAGGAAGCGGACGGAAAGGCAGGCGGCATCGGACATGGATGAGGGCTCCGGCTCCGGGGCGCGAAGGGCGGGGATTGCAAAGGGGACCCGGCGGCGCGGCGCGCGCCGCAAGCTGCGGCGCGGCTCAGGCGGCCGGGCCGGTAATTCGCGCAGGAAGGAGCCGGTCTCGGAACATCGGCGGAAGCATAGCGCCACCAGCGACGGCCGGCCAGCCCGTCAGCCGCGGCCGCCTCCGGAGGGCGGCGGCCAGGTCCAGGGCGGCAGCCGCGCCAGCGGGAAGCGGGCGAGGGCCAGGACCCCGTCCTCCAGGGTCAGCGGCACCTCGATCCGCGGCGGGCCGCCCTCCGGCGGGGTGCGGCTGAGCAGGGCCAGGACGCTGCGGGCGGTGGCGGCGGCGCGCACCGTCAGCAGGCCGCCAGCGGTGGCGGCATCCAGCACCTCCCCGCCGCCGGCGAGGCGCAGGGTGCCGGCGCCCATCGGCTGCAAGGCTTCGTCCAGGGTCAGGGTCGCCATGGCGGTGGCGGAGATCCGTCCCCAGCGCAGGTCCAGGTTGCGCAGCTCCAGCGTGCCGCCGCCGTCACGCCAGGCCATCGCGCTGCCGGTCGGGTCGCCGGCGGTGGGCATCGGCCCGGTCAGCGCCAGATCCGCGACCAGCCGGTCCAGGCTGCCGCCCAGCCGCGCGATGACGGGCGAAGCCTCGGCAAGCTTGGGCGGCAGCGTAAGCCGGTCGGCGGCGAGGCGCAGCGTCACGGCGGGGTCCCCCC
>CALGVL010000067.1 GCA_937930165.1 uncultured Acetobacteraceae bacterium | reverse complement strand
ACGGACACTGACGCGGCCGGCGCCCCGCCGGCCGCCGAGCGGTCCCGCGGCAATGCGCCGGAAGGTGCGGCCGCGGCCCCTGAGGCCGTGCCGGTCACGCCGCCGGGCGAGAAGCACCTGATCCTGGTGGATGGCTCGGGCTACATCTTCCGGGCCTTCCATGCCCTGCCGCCGATGACCAACCCGCAGGGAGTGCCGGTGAATGCCGTCTATGGCTTCACCCAGATGATCTCGCGCTTCCTGCTGGACCATCGCGGCAGCCATATCGCCGTCGTCTTCGACGCCTCCCGCACCACCTTCCGCAACGAGATCTATCCCGATTACAAGGCGCACCGGCCGGACCCGCCGCCGGAGCTGGTGCCGCAATTCGCCCTGATCCGGGAGGCGACGGACGCTCTCGGCGTCTGCAAGATCGAGCAGCCGGGCTTCGAGGCGGACGACATGATCGCCGCCTATGCGAAGCGTTTCACCGAGGCGGGCGGGCGCGTCACCATCGTCTCCTCCGACAAGGACCTGATGCAGCTGGTCCGGCCCGGCGTCGAGATGCTGGACCCCATCAAGCAGAAGCCGATCCGGGAGGCGGAGGTCGCGGAGAAATTCGGCGTGCCGCCGGAGAAGGTGGTGGACGTTCAGGCCCTGGCCGGCGATCCCACCGACAATGTGCCAGGCGTGCCTGGCATCGGCGTGAAGACGGCGGCGCAGCTCATCCTGGAATATGGCGACCTGGAAGCCCTGCTGGCCGCGGCGGAGAGGATCAAGCAGCCGAAGCGGCGCGAGGCACTGCTGCAGAATGCCGAGCGGGCACGCATCTCCAGGCGCCTGGTGATGCTGGACGACACCGCGCCCCTGCCCTGCCCGATCGAGGTGCTGGAGGCGAAGCCGCCGGAACGCGCGTCCCTGGAGAAATTCCTGCGCGAGCAGGGCTTCCGCAGCATTCTGGCCCGCATGGGGTTCGGCGAGGCGGCCGGCGATGCCGCGACGCGCGCGAGCAACCGCGCGGCCAAGGCGCATGCCGCGGCCTCCGCCCTGCCGGCGCAGCGCGCGCCGGCGGAGGCACCCTTCGGCCCCTACGAGACCGTCACCACCCTGGCGGCGCTCAGCACCTGGATCGCGGAGGCGGAGGCGGCCGGCGTCGTCGCCCTGGATACCGAGACCGACAAGCTCGATGCGCTGCATGCACGGCTGGTCGGCGTGAGCCTCGCCACCGCGCCGGGCCGGGCCTGCTACATCCCGCTGCGGCATGTGGCGCCGGGCGGCGGCGGCCAGGCGGATATGCTGGAGACGCCGGAGGAGGCGCCGCCGCAGATCCCCTTCGAGGAGGCGATGGCGGCGCTGCGGCCGCTGCTGGAGGACCGCAGCGTCCTCAAGGTGCTGCAGCACGCGAAGTACGATCTGGAGGTGCTGGCCCGCGAGGAGAATGGCGGCATCGCCGTTCATCCCGTGGACGACACCATGATGATCTCCTACGCCATGGAGGCGGGGCGGCACGGGCATGGGATGGACGAGCTATCCGTCCTGCATCTCGGCCATCGCCCAATCCCCTTCGAGGAGGTCTGCGGCACCGGCCGCGCCCGCATCAGCTTCGACCGGGTGCCGCTGGACAAGGCCACCGCCTATGCCGCCGAGGATGCCGACGTGACCCTGCGGCTGTGGCAACTGCTGCGGCCGCGGCTGCGGGAGGAAGGCGCCCTCGCCCTCTATGAGCAGGTGGAGCGCCGCATGATCGCGGTGCTGCGCGACATGGAGATGGCGGGCATCAAGGTGGATGGCGGGGAACTCGCCCGCATCGGCGAGGACTTCTCCGCGCGCATGGCGGTGCTGGAGCGGGAGATCCAGGACCTCGCCGGCCGGCCCTTCAATGTCGGCTCGCCGAAGCAGCTCGGGGAGATCCTGTTCGACGAGATGAAACTGCCCGGCGGCAAGCGCAGCAAGCTGACCGGCGCCTGGGGCACGGATGCCTCGGTGCTGGAGGAGCTGGCGGCGCAGGGCGTGGACCTGGCCCGCAAGGTGCTGGACTGGCGGCAGCTGGCGAAGCTGAAATCGACCTATGTGGATGGGCTGGCTGCGGCGATCGATCCACGCGACGGCCGGGTCCATACCGATTTCTCCATGGCCGTCACCAGCACCGGCCGGCTCTCCTCCGCCGAGCCGAACCTGCAGAACATCCCGGTCCGGACCGAGGAAGGCGTGCGCATCCGCCGCGCCTTCGTCGCCGATCCGGGCAATGTGCTGATGAGCGCGGACTACAGCCAGATCGAGCTGCGCCTGCTGGCGCATCTCGCCGATGTCCCGGCGCTGCGCGAGGCTTTCGAACGGGGCGAGGACATCCACAGCCGCACCGCCGCCGACATCTTCGGCCTGCCCCCCGGCCAGGTGGACAGGGAGGCCCGGCGACGCGCCAAGACCATCAATTTCGGCATCATCTACGGCATGTCGGCCTTCGGCCTGGCGGCGCGGCTCGGCATCGGGCCGGCGGAGGCGCGCAGCATCATAGATGCCTATTTCGCGCAATACCCAGGCATCCGCGACACGATGGAGCGGCTGAAGGAGGAAGCGCGGATGCAGGGCTATGTCTGCACCTCCTTCGGCCGGAAGCTGTGGATCCCGGATATCGGGGCGAAGGACATGGCCCGCCGCGCCGGGGCGGAGCGCGCCGCGATCAACGCCCCCTTCCAGGGCGGCGCCGCGGAGATCATCAAGCGCGCCATGGTCCGCCTGCCCAAGGCGCTGAAGGATGCCGGCCTGAAGGCACGGATGCTGCTGCAGGTGCATGACGAGTTGGTCTTCGAGGTGCCGGAGGCCGAGGTGGAGGCAACCGGCGCCCTGGCCCGGCGGATCATGGAAGGAGTCGCCAGCCTGCGCGTGCCGCTGGCGGTCGAGATCGGCACCGGCCGGAACTGGGCCGAGGCCCATTAGCCTGCGATCGCCCTGGGTGGGATCACCCAGGGCTTGAACCCTGCCCCTGGCCGCACGCTATGCTTTCCGGCCTGCCTGCTGGACCTGGGGGATTTCATGATTCGTCTTTCGGCTTTGGCCGGGCTGACCCTGTCAGCCCTGGTGATGGGGATCATGCCCGGCCATGGCGAACCGGCGCCCGGCTTCACCACCGATCCTTCCGCCGTGCGCCCCGGTTCCTATGAACTGGATTCGTCCCATGGGAAGATCACCTGGACGGTGGACCATTTTGGGCTATCGCATTATCGCGGGCAGTTCGTGGATGTGACCGGTCGCCTGACCATCGACCCGAAGCAGCCGGAACGCGCAACGCTGCAGGTCACAGTGCCGCTGGACAAGGTGGGCACCTTCCATGCCGGGCTCGACCAGCACCTGCGCAATGCCGACTTCTTCGATGTGCCCAATCATCCGAAGGCGACCTTCACCTCGACCTCCATCGAGCGCCTCGGTGAGCGGCAGGCGCGCGTGACGGGGAATCTCACATTGAGGGGCGTGACGAAGCCGGTGACCTTCATCGGCACCTTCAATGCTGCCGGCGTCCATCCGGTGACCAAGCGCTACACCATCGGCTTCGACGGTGAGGCGACCATCCGGCGGTCGGAATTCGGCATCACCTTCGCCTTGCCCGTGGTTGGCGATGAGGTGCGGCTCGACCTCGAAGCAGAGTTCCAGCTTCTGGAGTAGTCCGGCACTCGCTCCGAACGGGCGCCTATCGCCCAAGGCGCCATGACAGAGAACCGGGCGATCTTCCGGCCGCGGCAGGGATCCGGCCGTGGGGAGGCAGTTCAGCGCGGCTGCACCGGCTCCACGCCGCCCGGCATGGCCAGGCCGTGACGGCGCAGGCAGTCGCGATAGGCGCGGATCTCGGCCAGGCGCACCTCACGGTTCAGCCGCTCGGTGTTGTATTCATTCGCAGGATTGCGCTGGGCGTCGAGCGCGCGCACCGAATCCGCATTCCGCGCCTCCTGCCGGCAGGCGCGATGCTGGGGTGTGTCCTCCTCCGGTGGGATCGGCGGCCGGCTGCCGAACAGGCCGCAGCCGGCCAGGAGCAGCAAGGCAGACAAAGTAACGCGCCTCATGCCTGGGCCATCCAGTCCTCGATCAGGCGGCGCGCGATGGAGTCGCGCCGCGGCAGGGAGAAGCCATGCGCCTCATGGTTGCGCAACTCCTCCAGCGAGAACCAGCGGGCGTCGCGCAGTTCCTCCGGGTCTATGCGGATGTCGTCCGAAAGCCCCTCGGCATGGAAACCGAGCATGATCGAGGCAGGGAAAGGCCAGGGCTGGGAGGAGTGGTAGTGGACCTCGCCGACCTCCACCCCCGTCTCCTCCAGTACCTCGCGCCGCACCGCTTCCTCCAGGCTCTCGCCCGGTTCCACGAAGCCGGCGAGGGTCGAATACATGGTGGTGTTCGGGAAGCGCTGGGAATGGCCCAGCAGGCAGCGGTCGCCGCGCACCACCAGCATGATCACTGCCGGGTCGGTGCGGGGGAAATGCTGCGCACCGCAGCCGGTGCAGACCATGACATGCCCGGCCGAACGCGGTTCGCAAGGGTTGCCGCAGACGCCGCAGAAGCGGTGCCTGGTGCGCCAGTGCATCAGGCCGCGGGCATGGGCCAGCACCGCTGCCTCCCCCTCCGGCAGCAGGCCGGCGACGGCGCGGAGATCGGTGAAGCTTCCCATCCCTTCCGGCAGCAGCGGCAGCGGGTCCTCGGCCGAGGAGCAGTCCACGGCAAAGACCGGCCGCCCCTCCCAGAAGCCGAGGAAGGCCCAGGGCCCGCCGGCCATGCGCACGGCCTCCGCCGCGGCGCCGGTCAGCAGCACGGCTTCGGGCCTGCCTTCCTGCACCCCCTTCATCAGGTTGCGCGCGCGCCAGACCGGGGCGAAGAGCGTGTCCGGCGCGGTCAGCGCAGCGGCGATGAATTCGGCGTCCTCGCGGCGGTTGGAGGCGCGGTCGAGGGGGCTGCCCGTATAGGCGTTGGGGCGGCTGGCGGGGATCGAGAGCATGCAGCCCGAACCGTGCCACGGGCCTGCCAAGGGGGCAACGGTCCCCCTCCCGGCTGGAATCATTTCGCCCCCTGCCATTGCATCCGGGGGCCGGAGACATGATATGGTGTCCTTGGAAGGCCGGTGACGGACGGGCGCCTCGCCAACCCGGTCAGGTCCGGAAGGAAGCAGCCGCAACGAGTTTCCGCCCGGGTCGCTTCGCCGGTCTTCCACCTTGGCCTTTCCCCCGACGGGCCGCTTCCCCAATTCAGGCCGCCCCGGCGGCCCGCACCGTCATCGAGGCCCGTCGCGCGAGCATGGCCAGCACCCTGTTCGGCTCCGATCTCCCTGCCGATGCCGCCCCCCCTCCCGAATCGGAGAACCTGCCCGAGCCGCCGGTGCCCGAAGGGCCGGGGCTGTTCGGCGATGCGCCGGCTGCAGTCACCATGCCGCAACCTGAGCCTGCCCCGCCGCCTGCGCCCGCTCCCACCGCGGCGCCGTCCAGCCCCTACCGGGTCCTTGCCCGCAAGTACCGCCCCAGCACCTTCGCCGAACTGATCGGGCAGGAGGCGCTGGTCCGCACCCTGCGTAACGCCTTCGCCCAGGGCCGCGTGGCCCATGCCTTCATGCTCACGGGGGTGCGCGGCGTCGGCAAGACCACCACCGCCCGCATCATCGCCCGCGCGCTGAACTGTATCGGGCCGGACGGCAATGGCGGCCCGACGCCGGAGCCCTGCGGCACCTGCCCGGAATGCCAGGCGATCCTCTCCGACCGCCACCCCGATGTGGTGGAGATGGACGCTGCCAGCAACAACGGCGTGGACGATGTGCGCGAGTTGCGGGAGGCCGTGCGCTACCGCCCGGCCCGCGCCCGCTACAAAATCTACATCCTGGACGAGGTCCACATGCTGTCCACGGCGGCGTTCAACGCGCTGCTGAAGACGCTGGAGGAACCGCCGCCCACGGTGAAATTCCTCTTCGCCACGACCGAGCTGCGCAAGGTCCCGGCGACCATCCTCTCCCGCTGCCAGACCTTCCACCTGAAGCGCGTGCCACAGGCCGAATTGCGCGCGCATTTCGCCGCCATTGCCGAGAAGGAACAGGTGGCGGTGGAGCCGGAGGCGCTGGCCATGATCGCCCGCGCCGCGGACGGTTCGGTGCGCGACGGGCTGTCGCTGCTGGACCAGGCGATCGCGCTGGGCGGGGCAGATGGTACCGTTACCGCCGAGGCGGTGCGGACCATGCTGGGCCTCGCCGACCGCGCCCTGGTGCTGGACCTGATGGAGGCGCTGATGGCGGGCGACACCGCCAAGGCGCTGTCGCTGATGGACCGGGCGCATGAACATGGCGCCGATCCCGGCGTGGTGCTCTCCGACCTGCTGGAGCTGACGCATACCCTGACCCGGCTGCGCGCGGTGCCGGCGCTGAAGGACGATCCCTCGCTGACCGAGGCGGAGCGGACGCGCGGCGCGGCGCTGGCGGAGAAGCTCTCCGTGCCGGTGCTGGGGCGGGCCTGGCAGATGCTGCTGAAGGGCCTCTCCGAAGTGCAGCAGGACGGCATCGACCGCCGCGCCGCGGCGGAGATGGTGTTGATCCGGCTGGCGCATGTGGCCGATCTGCCGACTCCGGGCGATCTGGTGCGGCGGCTGACCGAAGGCGGCGCGAGCGGTGCCCCGCGCCCCGCACCTGGCGGCAACGGCGGCGGCAGCGGCGCGGTCCGCGCGGTCGCGGGCGGCGGCGCGGTGATGCAGGCGGCGGCACCGGTCCCGGCCGCGCCGAATCCGCAGAGCTATCGGGAGGTGGTGGCGCTCGCCTCCGGCCGGCGCCCCATGCTGCACGCGCATCTGGTGCACAGCGTGCATCCCGTGCGCTTCGCGCCGGGGCGGATCGAGATCCGCGTGCGGCCGGAGGCGCCGCGCGACCTCGCGGCGCAGCTCGGCGCGCTGCTGCAGGAACTGACCGGGGCGCGCTGGACCATTGCCCTGAGCAATGCCGAAGGCGAGCCGACCTTGGCCGAGCAGGGCCGCGCCGCGGAGGCGGAACGGCGCAGCCTGGCGCAGAGCCACCCGCTGGTGCAGGCGGTGCTCGCCGCCTTCCCCGGCGCCACCATCGAGGCGGTGCGCGACGCGGGAACCGATGCCTATGGCCTGCCGCTGGATGTGCTGCCCGCCGCCCCGCGGGAGGCCGATGACGGCGATGCCGATATCGACGCACCCGAATTCGCCCCGCCGGATGCCGAACCGGCGGATTTCGACGATTTCCCCCCGGAGGATAGATAGGTCGCTGCCATGAAGAATCTGAGCAACATGCTGAAGCAGGCGCAGCAGATGCAGGCGCGCATGCAGGAGATGCAGGCCAAGCTGGAGGCGACCCTGGTGGAGGGCGCGGCCGGAGGCGGGATGGTGAAGGTCACGCTCTCCGGCAAGGGCGACCTGAAGCGCGTCTCGATCGACCCGAGCCTGATGGACGATCGCGAGGTGCTGGAGGATCTGATCGTCGCCGCCCATGCCGACGCCAAGCAGAAGGTCGAGACGGCCATGGCCGAGGAGATGCAGAAGGCCACCGCCGGGCTGAACCTGCCGGGCGGGCTGCCGGGTGGCTTCAAGCTGCCCTTCTGACGGGGACCGGCATCGCCCGGCGGCCATGGATCATCCGCACGATCCCATCGAGCACCTGATCGGCCTATTGGCGCGTCTGCCCGGTTTCGGTCGGCGTAGCGCGCGGCGGGCGGTGCTGAAGATGCTGATGGCACCGGAACAGACCATGCTGCCACTGGCTGCGGCGCTGCGGGACGCGGCAGCCGCAGTGCAGCGCTGCCGCATCTGCGGCAATCTGGACGCGGCGAACCCCTGCTCCATTTGCCGCGACCCGCAGCGTGACCATGGCGTCATCTGCGTGGTGGAGGGGGTGTCGGAACTCTGGGCGCTGGAGCGCGCCCATGCTCATCGCGGCCTGTATCACGTGCTGGGCGGCACGCTCTCGGCGCTCGGCGGCGTGGGGCCAGAGGATCTGGCGGTGCAGCCTCTTCTGGCGCGTATCGCCGAAGGCGGGGTGGAGGAGGTCATCCTTGCCCTTCCCGCCACGGTGGATGGCGCGACCACCGCGCATTACCTGACCGACCGGCTGAAGCCCTCCGGCGTGCAGGTGACGCGCCTGGCACAGGGCGTTCCGATCGGCGGTGCGCTGGATGTGCTGGATGAGGGGACGCTTGCCGCAGCGCTGAAGGCGCGGCGGTCCGTGTAAGGAAGGGGCGCGGCCTGCGCCGCGCCCCCTTGCCGGGGATCAGGTCCGGTCCTTGTCCATCGCGTCGCGCGCCACGTCCTTGGCACCGCCGGCGGCGTTCTGGACCTTGCCCTCGGCCTTGTCCATCTTGCCTTCGGCCTGCATCTTCGTGTCGCCGGTCACCTTGCCGGCGACATCCTTGACGGCGCCCTTGGCCTGCTTGGCGGCGCCTTCAATGCGGTCCTTGTCCATCTGTCATCCTCCTGATACCGGCCGCATCCTGCGGCGGTTTCGGGAGGGCAAACGCAGCCGGAGGGACGGAGGTTGCCCCCACCGCCTCCGCTTCCGCTCACCGGAACGGAATCGCGTACATCAGGCCGCCTTCGGTCCAGAGGGCGTTCAGACCGCGGCGGAGCTTCAGCGGGCTGTTCTGGCCGACATTGCGCTCGAAGATCTCACCGTAATTGCCCACGGCGCGGATGGCATTCAGCGCCCAGCGGTTGTCGAGGCCAAGCTGCTTGCCGAGATCGCCGCTGCTGCCGAGCAGGCGCTGCACCGTCGGGTTCTGGCTGGTGCGGGCGAGTTCCTCGGCCTTGGCCTGGGTCACGCCATACTCCTCGGCTTCCACCAAAGCCATGTGCAGCCAGTAGACGATGTTGCTCCACTGCACGTCGCCATTGCGGGTGAAGGGGCCAAGCGGTTCCTTCGAGATGGTCTGCTCCAGCACCATGTAGTCGCCCGGGTTGCGCGCGACCGTCAGCGCGCCGGCCAGCGCGGAGGCGTCCTGCGTCATGGCATCGCAGCGGCCGGCGAAGAAGGCTTCGTACATGGTGTCGATTCGCTCGAACACCACCGGCTGGAACTTGATGTTGCGGCTCCTGAAGGTGTCGGCCAGGTTCTGCTCATGCGTCGTGCCTTGGGCGACGCAGATGGTTGCGCCGTCCAGGTCCTGCACGCTCTTCACGCCCGAGTCCCGCCGCACCGCGAAGCCCTGGCCATCGTAGAAATTCACCGGTCCCTGCGTCAGGCCGATCGAGGTGCCGCGCAGGAAGGTTGCCGTGCTGTTGCGGTACAGCACATCAACCTCGCCGGTCTGCAGCGCGGTGAACCGCGCCTGAGCGGTCAGCGGCACGTAGCGCACCTTCGAGGCATCGCCGAGCACGGCGGCGGCGAGGGCCTTGCAGTAGTCGATATCGAGGCCGCGGAACTCGCCGCGGCTGTCGGGGGCGGAAAAGCCCGCGAAGCCCTGGGAAACGCCGCAGATAAGCTGTCCCCGCTGCTTCACCGTGTTCAGCGTCTGGGCGGATGCGCCGGTTACGCTCGCCACGGCGAAGGCCGCGGCCAGGAGCCATCTCTTCATTCGGTCTCTCCCCTCCTGTTCGGGTCAGCTCTGCACGCTGGCGAGGGCTGCGTCGATCGCCTCACCGAACCGTTCGACGATGGTGTCTATATCCGCCGCGGTCACGATGTAAGGCGGCGCCAGGATGGCGTGATCGCCCCGCTTGCCGTCGATGGTGCCCCCCATCGGGTAGCAGGCCAGGCCGCGGGCATAGGCTTCGCGTTTCACCCGCTCGTTCAACTTCAGGGCAGGATCGAACACGGCCTTGGAGACGCGGTCCTGGACGAATTCCACCGCCCAGAACAGGCCGCGGCCACGGATCTCGCCGATATTGCGGTGATTGCCGAAACGTTCGATCAGCCGTTGCTCCAGCCGCTTGCCCATGGCCTGGACATTGTCCAGCAGCTTTTCCTCCGCCATCACCTGCTGCACCGCGAGGGCGGCAGCGCAGGCGACGGGATGCGCCTGGTAGGTGTGGCCATGCATGAAGGCGCCGGTGCCGCGGGAGAGGCCCTCGATCACCCGCCCATGCACCAGGATGCCGCCGATCGGCTGGTAGCCGCCGCCGAGGCCCTTCGCCACCACCTGGATATCGGGCGAGATCCCCTCCTGCTCCCAGGCATGCAGCGTGCCGGTGCGGCCCATCCCGCTCATCACCTCATCGAGGATCAGCAACGCGCCGTGACGGTCGCAGATCTCCCGCACCGCCTTGAAATAGCCCGGCAGCGCCGTGGCGCAGCCAAGGGTCGCGCCCACCACCGTCTCCGCGATGAAGGCAATCACGTTCTGCGGGCCGAGGCGCTGGAACTCCGCCTCCAGCTCCCCCGCCAGGCGGGCGACATACTGTTCGTCGCTCTCGCCCTCCCTCCGGTCGCGATAGGGATAGCAAGGAGAGACATGGCTGAAGGCGTCCGACAGGATCGGCTGATAGGGCGCGCGCCGCATGGCATTGCCCCCGGCAGCCAGGGCGCCGAGCGTATTGCCGTGGTAGCTCTGCCGCCGGGCGATGAATTTCGTGCGCTGAGGCTGGCCGATCTCCAGGAAATACTGGCGCGCCATCTTCAGCGCCGCCTCATTGCCCTCGGAGCCGGAGGAGCAGAAATAGGCATGGGTCAGCCCGCCCGGCGCATGGCCCACCAGCGTATCGGCCAGCCGTTCCGCGCTCTCGCAGGAGAACAGGCTGGTATGCGCGTAGCAGAGCTTGTCGAGCTGCGCCTTGATCGCCTCGATCACCTTTGGATGGCCGTGGCCGAGGCAGGCCACCGCCGCGCCACCCGAGCCATCAATGATCTGCCGCCCATCGGCCTCGTAGAGGTAAATGCCCTCGCCACGGAGGGCGAGTGGCGGGTCATGCCGCAGGTTGCGATGCACGATATGGCTCATGGGATCCGGTCCTCCGGGTCTGGCAGATATTCCGACAGGGCAGCCAGCCGCGCCTCGCTCTCGCGCAGCCGGGCGCGCGCGGCCTCGCCCCCAAGGGCGAAGACTGCCGCCGCCAGGGCCTGGGCCAGAGCGACGGCGGCGGTCAGGCTGGGGAAGAAGGCAGGGGTAGCGGTGGCGAAAGTGAGCACATGCGCCGCGCCGGCGGCGATGGGCGCGGCGGGACTATCCGCCAGCACCACGGCCGACAGTCCGGCATCCCGCGCAGCAGCGGCGGTGATGAGGCTGGCCCGCGAATAGGGGGCGAAGCCGGTCAGGACCAGCGCCTCACCTCTGCGCAGGGCGCCAAGATCCATGTCCAGCGCCGCATCGCCGACCAGCGCCGTCTCCGGCCGGAACAGCCGGAGCTGGTAGTGCAGCAGCGTCGCCACCGCGCGGCAGGAGCGGAAGCCGGCGACATGGATGCGCGGCGCCCGGTGCAGCGTCTCGGCCGCGGCGGCAAGGGCCGGGGCCGGAAGGGCGGCCAAGGCGGCGATATTGGCCGCTTCGGCCTGGAAGACGGCAGAGCCGCCGCCATCGCCGAGCGGGGCGCGGTTGGAATAGGGGGCAGGGTGCCGGTGCTCCTCGATGAGGGCCGCGCGCAACTCCTCCCAGCCGGCGAAGCCGAGCGCCTGGGCCAGGCGGGTGAAGGTGGCGGGTGAGGCGCCGGCCTCCGCGGCCAGGGACCGCATGGAGCGGGTGGCGGCATCGAAGGGCCGCTCCGCAAGGTGCCGCCCGGCCGCCGCCAGTTGCGGCGGCAGCCCGGGCAGCGCAGCCTTGAGGCGGTCGGCGAGCATGAGACATGTGTTCCACAGGCCATCGGCCCATGCAACATATGTTTCATTGCGGTGTCAGGGCGCCATCCTCTCGGCCATCCATTCCGAGGCCCGCATCGCGGCAGCCACGCTGTCCCGCGTGCCGGACCCTAGGAGGGCCGGCGCCTGCCCCTTCCCGCCACAACGCATCACCAGGAAGCGCACGAGGCGCTGTTCCGCGAATTCATGGATGACGAGATGGAAGCCGTGCCGCCAGGTCGCGAGCTTTCCATCCGGCCCCGGCCGCCAGGGCTGCTGTTCATCCATCTCTGGTCCTCCTTCGGCAGAGCGGACCTTAGAGGGATCTGCATTTGCCGGTTTGACCTGCCGCAAAGCCGTAGGTTCACGCGTCAAGGAGCGGTGAGCACGCCCACCGTCGCCCCGGCCATGCAGCAGGCAATGCTGGCCGCTACCAGGCTCGGCAGGCCGAGGCTGATGATCTCCGTCCGCCGCTCCGGGCACATTCCGGCCATGCCGGTCACCATGATCCCGACCGAGCCGAAATTGGTGAAGCCGCACAGCGCATAGGCCAAAATCACCCGCGACCGCTCAGTCAGCCCGGCACCGCCCGAAGCGGCAAGCTCCAGGTAGCTGACGAACTCGTTGATCACCACCTTCACGCCGAGCAGCCGGGCAACCGTCGCCGCCTCCTCCGCCGGGACACCCATGGCCCAGGCCAGCGGCCAGAACACCCAGCCGGCGAGGCGTTGCAGGGTAAGGCCGGTCAGCGGCTCCAGCATGCCATTCAGCAGCGCCACCAGCGCGACGAAGACGATCAGCGAGGCCATGATGCCGAGCATCAGCGAAAGCCCGTCCGCCGTGCCGCGCACCACCGCATCCATGGTGCTGTCATAGAGCCTCGGCGCCGGCCCATCCGCTGCCACGCGCGTCCCCTCCCCCGGCAGCATCAGCAGCGCCGCGAGGATCGCCCCAGGGGCGGAGACCAGGCTGGCGGTCAGCAACTGCCCCGCCGCATCGGGCACCACCGGAGCGATCATGTTGGCATAGACCACCAGCATGTTGCCGCTGATGGTGGCGAGCCCGGCAACCATCACAACGAACAACTCCGCGCGCGTCAGCCGGGCGAGCCAGGGGCGAATGAGAAGCGGTGCCTCCACCATGCCGACGAAGACATTGGCGGCAACGGAGAGGTTGCAGGCGCCGGAAAGGCCGAACAGCCGCTCCAGCCCGCGCGCCAGCACCGTCACCACCGCCTGCAGAATGCGCCAGTGATAGAGCACGGCGGAAAGCGCGCCGACGACCAGGATCAGCGGCAGGGCCTGGAAGAACAGGACGAAGCTGCTGCCCGGCGCGACCTCCTGGAAGGGCAGCGGCCCGCCGCCGAGATAACCGAAGACCAGGGTAGTGCCCGCCCGTGTCGCCCGAGCCAGCGCCTCCACGGCATCGCCCACCAGGGCGAAGCCGGCGCGGAGCGGCGGCAGATGCAGCAGCGCCGCCGCCACCAGCAATTGGCCGCCGATCCCCGCCACCACCACCCGCAAACCTACGCCACGCCGGCAGCCGCCGAGGATCCAGGCCAGCAGGCAGAGCAGGGGCAGGCCGAGCAGGGCCTGGAATTGCAGCGGGCTCATTCGGCGGCCCTCATATCCTGGGCCGGCCGGTTCACGCCTCCGCGCCTCGTGGCGCTCCGGTCGTCGGACGGCTTCATGGGGGATGACGTGTCGATCTCCACCGCCTCGATCCGGGCGCCGGCGGCGGTGATCTTCTGGGTGGTGATCTCAATCTGGTGGATATCGGTCTGCGCCTCGGCGAAATGGCGCTTCAGATTGGCGACGCGGCGGTCCAGGCGCGTGGTTTCCTCGACCAGCCGGGCGACCTCGGCACGAAGATGCTGTGCCTCGGCCCGCAGGCGGACATCGCGCATCAGGGCGCGCATGGTGCCCAGCACCGCCCACATCGTGCCGGGGGAGACGAAATAGACGCCGCGCCGCGCCGCCTCCGCCACGAGGGTGGGATGGTTGGCGTGCAATTCGGCATGCAGCGCCTCGGAGGGCAGGAAGATCAGCGCGCCTTCCGCCGTCTCGCCGGGGAGGATGTATTTCGAGGCGACGTCATCCACATGCTTGCGGATATCGGCGGCGAAGCGGCGCTGCGCGGCGGCGCGGGCGGCGTCTTCGGCGGCCTCGCGCTGGGCGCGCCAAGCTTCCAAGGGAAATTTGCTGTCCACCGCGATCGGCCCCGGCGGGAAGGGCAGGCGGATCAGGCAATCGCAGCGCGTGCTATTGGACAGGGTGTGCTGCCAGGCGAAGCCATCGGGCGGCAGTCGGTCCGCCAGCATGTCGCGGAGTTGCACCTCCCCGAAGGCGCCGCGCGCCTGCTTGTTGCCGAGGATGGAAGCGAGGCTGTGAACCTGGCTGCCCAGCGCCTCCAGATTCGCCCGCGCCGCATCGATCACCGCCAGGCGCTCATGGATCCGCCGGGCGCTGTCCTGGGTGCGCTCGGCGCTGTCGGCCAGGGCCCGGGACAGGCGCTCGTTCTGCGCCGCCACTGCCGTATCCAGCCGCTCCGAGAGCGCATCCATCCGCTCCGCCAGCAGCGCCACGGCCTCCCCCCCACCACGCGGCCGCAGGGCCAGCAGCAGGGCGGCGGCGAACATCCCACCGGCCAGCGCGGCAGCCAGCGGCACCAGCAGCGGCAGCATCCAATCGGGCACGCGAATCCCCCCTCTCCCCGGCGCGCTTCCCCCGAATCGCGCCTACGCGCCGCTAATGGAGGGCGCCGACGGCAGCCTGGCCAGGGAATTTTTCCAGCCCGGGCGGAACGGGGGCCATGCCCGGCATCCTTTCGCCGCCTCGTGCGTTTGGCGGGCGGTTCCGTAGCGGCAGCGGCTGCGATTCCCGAGCTGCGATTCCCGAAGGGACATAGCGATGGTCGAAGGGATGGGCCGCCGTGGCGCCCGCAGATGGCCGACAGCACCCTGGTCCTGGCCGGCCGCGGTCCTGGCACTGCTGCTTTGCCTCGCGCTTCCGGCCATGGCGCAACAGGCACCACCGCCGCCGGCCGCCCCGGTCCCCCTCGGCGACCGCAACCTGCCGGACGCCGCAGAGCTCGAGATGCAGCGGGCGCTGCGCGGCGGGACGATCGCCGGCACCATCACCATCCCGAACCAGACAGCCAGCGTCCTGATCCAGCCGGAGGGGCGGGACTGGCGCCGCTTCCGCAACCGCGTTCTGACCTGGATCGGCGCCATCGCCATCCTCGGCGCCGTCATCGCGCTGGCGCTGGTCCATCTGTGGAAGGGCAGGACGCGGATCGAGGGAGGCCGCTCCGGCCGCAGCATCCTGCGCTATGACGGGCTGGAGCGGGCGAATCACTGGATGGTCGCCGCCAGCTTCGTGGCCCTCGGCCTCTCGGGGCTGGTCATCACCTATGGGCGGGGCCTGCTGATGCCCTGGATGGGGGCGGAGGCCTTCGCATCCCTGGCCACCGCCTGCCAGGCGGCGCATCAATTCCTTTCCTTCGCCTTCGTACTCGGCCTGGTCGTCATGCTGGCACTCTGGGCGGGACGGAACCTGCCGACGCGGGCCGACCTGGCTTGGCTGCGCGCCGGCGGCCCCCTGGCGAAGGGCCATCCCCCCGCCGGGAAATTCAATGCCGGGCAGAAACTGCTCTACTGGTTCGTGCTCAGCTGCGGCGCAGCGCTGGCGGTGTCCGGCTATCTGCTGATGTTCCCCTTCGCCCTGACGGATATCGGCGGGCAGCAATGGGCGCATATGGTCCATGGCATCCTGGCCATGCTCATGATCGCCGTCATCCTCGGCCACATCTACATCGGCACGCTCGGCACGGAGGGTGCCTTCGAGGCCATGGCGAATGGCCAGGTGGACTACAATTGGGCGAAGGAGCACCACCGGCTCTGGCTTGAGGAGGAGCTGGCCAAGGCGCACCGCACCCTGGAGCCGCCGCGCCCCACCAGGACCGCCGGGGCGGATTAGGCCGGCGCCACCGTCCCGCCGTTACGTTTCCGCGCGGCCGGGCAACCGGACCGGGCTTCACGGGTTCAGCGCCAGCCGGGTGCCCCTGCGGCCCCGCCCGGACTCTGCCGTGCTGGAAACCCTGACCCTGCCCCCTCCTCCCCTCGCCTGCCCCGGCGAGACCTGCTGGCGCCATGTCCCGGCACGGCGGTTCGCGGTGCTACTCGACAGCGCCGCCTATTTCGCCACCGCCCGCGCCGCCCTGCTGCGCGCCCGGCACAGCATCCTGCTGCTCGGCTGGGATTTCGATCCGCGCACCCGACTGCTGCCCGGCCAGGACGGCACCGGGGGGGAGACCATCGGCGACCTCCTCCTGCGCCTGGCGGAGCGGCCGGGGCTGGAGGTGCGGGTGCTGGCCTGGGCGATGGCGCTGCCGATGTCCGTCCCGCGCGGCTTCTATCCCTGGCGGGCCAGGGGCTTCTTCCGCGGCAGCAAGGTGCAGTTCCGGCTGGACCACGCGCTGCCCCTCGGTGCCTGCCACCACCAGAAGCTGCTGGTGGTGGACGATGCCGTAGCCTTCTGCGGCGGCGGCGATTTCGCGCCGGACCGCTGGGACACCCCACGGCACCCCGACCATGACGAACGCCGTCGCCTGCCCACCGGCCAGGAACACCCGCCGCGGCATGAGGTGATGGCCATGCTGGACGGGGAGGCGGCCGCGGCCCTTGGCGAGCTGGCGCGCGAGCGCTGGCGCCGGGCGACCGGCGAGCGCCTGGCGCCGCCTCCCCCGGATGCGGATGCTGCGCATGATCCCTGGCCGGAGGGCCGGATGCCCGACTTCTCCGATGTGCCGGTCGCCATTGTCCGCACCGAGCCCGCCTGGCAGGGCCACCCGGCGGTGCGGGAGGGGATGGCGCTGCACCGCGCCATGGTCGCCGCGGCGCGGCGCAGCATCGTAATGGAGAACCAGTACCTTGCCTCCACCCCGCTGGCGGAGGCACTGGCGGCGCGGCTGCAGGAGCCGGACGGGCCGGAGGTGATCCTCCTCTCCTCCCTGCAAAGCCCGAGCGTCTTCGACCGCTTCTTCATGGACCGGGCGCGGGACGCGATGCTGCACCGCCTGGCCGGGGCCGACCGCTTCGGGCGGCTGCGGGCCCTCGCCCCCACGGCCCGCGGCGGCCGGCCGATCATCGTGCATTCCAAGCTTTCCGTGATAGACGACCGGCTGCTGCGCATCGGCTCCGCCAATATCAACCACCGCTCGACTGGCTTCGACACCGAATGCGACGTCGCGGTGGAGGCGCCGGAAGGGCCGGAGGGGGAGGCCCTGCGCCGCCGGATCGGGCATCTGCGCGACCGTTGCCTCGCCCATCACCTCGGCCTGGATGCCGGGCGCTTCGCCGAAGCCGTAGCGGCGCAGGGCAGTCTCCGCGCCGCGCTGGATGCGCTGAACGGCGCGGGCGACGGGCGGCGCCTCCTGCCGCTGCCTTGCAAGGCGCCGGGCCCGGTTTCCGCCCTGGTCACGCGCTTCCGGCTGGGTGATCCGGCGACGGTGGAGGAGGCATGGCGCCCCTGGCGGCGGCGCCCCCTGCCCTAGACCGGGACCGCCCCCGCCGTGGCCGAAGCGATCACGGGCTAGGATCCCTCCATCGGCAGGCTGATCTCCACCAGCACCGGCAGGTGGTCCGAGGCCGCGCGCTCCCTCACCCCGTCAAGGACCTCGGCCCGCAGCACCCCGACCGGCCCGCGCAGCAGCACATGATCCAGGCGGAGCGCCGGGAAGCGTGCCGGGTAGGTGGGGCGCGGGCGCCGCCCCGGCAGGGCACGCTGCGCATCCTGGAGGCCCGAGGCCAGGAGGCGGCGCAGGGCGGCGGAACGCGGCAGGGTATTGAGGTCGCCGAGCAGCGCCACCGGGCCGGTGCAGTCCGGATGGCCGAGCCAGTCAGGGCCGAGCAGCTCCTCCGCCTGGATCAGCCTCTCCCGCCCGGAGAGGCCGAAATGCGTGTTCAGCACCTGCAGGGCGACCCCCGGCGCCGGCTCCACCACCGTCCAGAGCGCGCCACGCGGCTCCCGCCGCGGCGGGCCGGGCAGACGGCCGACCCGCTTCAGGCGCATCGGCATGGCGGAGAGGATGGCGTCGCCATAGCGTTCCTCCCGCACCTCCAGCGCCGGGTGGAAATGTCCCGTCATGCGCAAGCTGTCGGCGATCGCCTGCACCTGGTCCAGGCGGCCGCTGCGGCGGCGGTTCACGTCCAGCTCCTGCAGCGCCACGACATCGGGGGCGTGCTGCGCGATGACCGCGGCGATGCGCGCCGGATCGGGATCGCGGCCAATGCCGACGCAGCCATGCACGTTCCAGCTCATCAGGCGCAGCCGGATCCCTGCCGTGGCGAGTTCCGGCTCCGCCCGTCCTGGCCTTACATCCTCCACGAGGGACCACGCATGGATGAGTCCGCACCGCCTGCACAATGGATCATGCCCCGCGAACGCCGGTCATGCGCCGGGGCTGCATGCCGCCGCGCGGGAACCGCACCGATGGCGCCGTGTTGCAAAGGCGGGCCGATATGCTGCGATGCGCGATGATGCCAAGCCGGGGACGAAGCGGGACAGATCCGGCTGGATGCGCCTCTGGCCGATCGCATTGTTGCTGGCCGGGCTGGGACTGGCCTTCGCCCTGGACGGGCATCGCTGGCTGTCCCTGACCACCCTGGCGGAGCACCGCGACTGGCTGATGCAACTGGTGGCGGGGCATCCGGTCCTGGCAGGCTTGGTCTATCTGCTCGTCTATGTCGCCGTCACCGCGGTCGCTACCCCCGGCACGATGGTGCTGACCATGGCAGGCGGCTTCCTGTTCGGGCGCTGGCTCGGCACCGCGCTGGCGGTCCTGGCGGCAACGGCCGGCACCTGCCTGCTGTTCGTGGCGGTCCACTCCTCCCTGGCGCCGCTGGCGGCGCGCCGGGCGGGGCAGTTCCTGGACCGGCTGCAGCCGGGGCTGGAGCGAGCCGGGTTCTGGTATCTCGTCTCGCTGCGGCTGCTGCCAGTGGTGCCATTCTGGGCGGCGACGGTGGCGGCGGCGCTGGTCGGCATGCGGCTGCGCAGCTTCGCCGCCGGGACGGCGCTCGGCATCCTGCCAGGGACCGCCATCTTTGCCGGCATCGGCGCCGGGCTGGATGCCGCCTTCTCGCGCGGGGCCCAGCCGGATCTCGGCGCCGTCCTCTCGGCCTCCACGGTGCTGCCGCTGTTGGCCCTGGCGGGGGTTGCCCTGTTGCTGGGCTGGTGGGCGCGGCGGCGCCTCGGCTGAGGTCGAGGGGACAAGGGCTCCGGAGGCGGGCAGCCCCCTATCTCCGTTGCGCCAGCCAGATCGTATGGTGGCCGCAGGCCGGATCCTCGACGGCATGTGCCACGACGCCGAAGCCGTTCGCCTCAAGCAGGGCGCGGTACTCGGCGGCGTCGAGGCTGGCGTGGTACAGCGGCTCGCCCTCGAATGTGCCAATCGCTTCGCCATGTGAGGGACCGCTCGTGAACATCAGGGCGGCACGCGGCGCCGCATGCTGCCGGAAGACGGGAAACATGCGGCGCTGGTCGTCGTGACAAAGGTGGAAGAAGCTGTCCCAGGCCAGGATGCCGTCGAAGACGCGGCCGAGCGACAGGCTCCGCATATCGGCGACGCACTAGGCCTGCCCGGGCATGCGGTCCCTGCAGATGGCGATCATCTCCGGCGCGGCGTCCACGCCGGTGACCTCGCACCCTCGCTCGGCCAGCCAGCGCGCCATCGGCTCGCCCGTCCCGCAGCCAAGGTCAAGCACGGCGGCGGAGGGGGGCAGCAGGCCGCGGAAGCGGTCGAGCCACCCCGCCTCCATCAAACCTTGGCCCGGCCGGTTGCCCCGGGCAGTTGCCCAGGCCCGCGCATGGCGCCGGTACAACCCGATGATCCGCTCGGCTTCCCTGGCCATAGGGTCACCCTGCGGCACAGGCTGCATGCGGGCAACAGGATCTGGTCAGGGTCGCGGGACCGGCCACCCATCCGGGCGGCGGGCATCCGCATCAGTTCAGCTGGGTGTGCAGCGGCGCCGCCACCCGGCTCCAGCGTTCCAGATCGGCGCGCAGCATCGCCGCGAAGGCCCGGCCATCGCCGCCATTCCCCACCGCGCCGAGATCTGTGAGGCGCTCCTGGATGGTGGGGGAGTGCAGCGCCGTTCCGAACGCCTCCGCCAGCCGCGCGAGGATCGGCGCGGGCGTGCCGGCGGGGGCACAGAGGCCGGTCCAGATGCTCGCCTCGAAATCCGGCACACCGGCTTCGATCAGCGTCGGGATGTCCGGGGCGGCGGGGAAGCGGGTGCGGGAGGTGACGGCCAGCACCTTTGGCGCCCCGCCGGAGATGCCCAGCATCGAGGACATGGAGACGAACATCAGCGCGATGCGCCCGGCCAGCAGATCGTTGTAGGCGGCGGCCGCGCCGCGATAGGGCACGTGCTCGACATTCAGCCCCGCGCGCTCCTTCAAGTCCTCCATGATCAGGTGGGTATTGGTACCGATGCCGGTGGAGGCATAGGGCAACGGGATGTATGTGGTCCGCGCCAGCTCCAGCAGTTCCCGCGCGTCCGTTACCTCCAGATTCGGCGCAGCCAGCAGCACGACGGGGCTGTCCACCAGATGGATCACCGGCGCGAAGCCTTCCACCGGGTCATAGGGAAGACGGCGGCCGAGCGCCTTCGGAATGGTGAGCTGCCCAGCGGTGGCCAGCAGCAGCACCGTGCCATCGGGGGTGGCATCCGCCACCACCTCGGCGCCGACCAACCCGCCGGCCCCAGCGCGGTTCTCTACCAAGACCTGCTGGCCGAGTTCCGGCGCGACCGCCTGGGCGAAGAGCCGGCCAAGCACATCCTGCGACCCGCCCGGCCCGGAAGGGACGACCAGACGCAGCGGACGGTCCGGCACCCAGTCCGCCTGCGCCCGGGCACCCCGCGGCAGCATGGGCGCGGCGAGGGCGCCGAGCAGAACAGCGCGGCGGCCAGGCATGCCAGGCCGGGCCGTCCGATGCGCGACTTCGGGCAATCCGGCCCTCTGCCGGCCAGAAGCACTGCTTCGGACGCGAAGCCCAGACGCTCTCATGCCGGCACCCCGGCCAGGCTACACACCCCGCCGCCCATGATGGCGATGTCCGCTACCGGCATTCCACCCGCTTGCCGTGACAGCGCCCAGGACGTCGCCGGCAGCTTCAGCCGTTCCAGATTCTGGCGCAGCCACGCCTCCAGGGCATCAAGGCCGAAGGGTGGCCTGTCCGGTGCGCGCATCCTAAGGCATGTCCTCGAACAGGTATCGGGGCGGCGGGAGCATCGCCTGGACCGCCCTTCATACCCGGTCCCAGGAGCCCTGGAACCCCTCCCACAAGCAGGCCGCCGCCAGCACATCGGCAACGATCAGCACCACCATGCCCCAGCCGAGCAGCCGCGCATCGCCCAGCCGATCGTGAACTCCCCCATGATGCTGTGGCGGGAGGCAACCAGCATGGCCATGGTCAGTGCCGGGGCCGCAATGATGCCGTTCCGCACCGCGCTTCGGTTACAGCACCCGCATGACATCGTGCCGGTGAAATTGATCGCTGGCCAGCGCCGTGGCCGCGGCCAGGGTGCCATGGATGGCCTTCACCTCCAGCGGCGCGGGAGAGGCCGACCGGCCGGCGGCGGGCCTCGCCGATCGCATGGGCAGCCGAACGCGCCAGGACCCGGACCGCCAGCGGACGGTGCTGATGATGCCAAGGGCGAAGCGCCTCCGCCGCCTGGACCAAACCGGCGATCTCCCGCACGCCCGCGCGACGCCGGACAGGCTTCGTCAGGCGCCATGGGCGAGCAGCGTGGTGCAAGCCTTACGGGGCCGCCTGCTCCCCCATCCGCTGGCCTTGCAGCGCCAAAGCCTGCTGGCGCCGCATCGCCATGCGCCGTGCGATGGCAGCACGAAGGTGCCGGTCGAGTTCCGCTGCCCGGTGGCCGGCGGTGTGCGCGGCCAGCACCCGGCGCTGCGCCGCGGCGGCAATGGCCTGGCGGCGCGGTTCCGGACAGGAGAGCAGCGTGTCCAGCACCTCCTCCGTGCTCGTGGCCAGCAGGATCTCCTCGCCAGGGCGGAAGAGCGTCTCGATCCCATTCCAGCGGTCGGAGATGACCGGGGTGGCGCAGGCCGCCGCCTCGAACAAGCGGACGCTGGGGCTATAGCCGGCGCGGATCATGTCAGCCCGGGTGATGTTCAGGGTGAAGCGGCTGGCAGCGTAGAAGGCCGGATGGTCGGCAGGCGCCACATGCTCCAGCCGCTCCACATTCACCGGCCAGGCGATGCCATCTGGATAGAGCGGCCCGGCCACGGCGAAGCGCAGATGCGGCGCCCGGCGCGCCGCCTCCAGCAGCAGGCGCTCCAGGGCCGGCTGCCGGTCCGGGCTGTAGGTGCCGATATAGCTGAGATCCCACCTCCGCGGCACATCGAGCGGGCGGTACGCCGCCTGATCCACCGAGCAGTAGAGGACGCGCGCCGCCGGCGAGCCATAGCGGCGCATCACCAGTTCCAGCATCGGCCCGCCGGTGAAGGAGAGATAGAGGTCGTAACCGGGAATCAGCGCCGGGGAGAGATACTCGTGATCGGCCCGCGCCAGCTTCGCCAGGGTGACCGGCGTGTCGATGTCGTAGAAGGCGGTGACGCCGCGCGCCACGCGCTGCACCATCCGGCCCACCGCGATGCCTTCCGGCACATAGGAGCCGACGATCACCGCATCCGCCTCCGCGATCGTGCGGCGCCAGGCATTCAGCCCACGGAGATCGCGGTAGAATTCCAGCCGGCAATAGGGCGGGTCCTCCAGGTCGCGGTTCGCGGCGTACCAGGGCATGTCGCGTTCCAGGAACAGCACGGAATGCCCGCGCGCCGCGAAGGCCCGCAGCAAGGCCCGGTAGGTCGTCGCATGCCCATTGCCCCAGGAGGAGGAGAGGCTGAGCCCCAGCACCACGACGCGCATCGGCCGGGGACTCACGCCGCGCTCCTTTCCCGCTTGCTTGCCGCTTCCTCCCGCAGCAGGGCATCCACCGCCGCGCCGCGGCGGGCATAGGTGTGTTCGGCCAGGATGCGGGCCTGCGCTGCCTCGCCGATCATCCGCGCGCGTTCCGGCGTCAGCGCCCGCAGGTGCTGCGCCACGTCCTGGCCGTCCCGGGCGACCAGCACCTCCTCCCCGTCCTTCAGGAAGAGGTCCAGCCCGATCCAGGCATCGGTAACGAGACAGGCGCCGGCACCCGCTGCCTCGAAGACCCGCGTCGCCGGCGAGTAGCCGACCGCCGCCATGCTGTCCCGCGCGATGTTCAGCACGGCGAGGGAGGAGGCGTTGAAGGCGTTGTGGTCGCGCGTATAGACATGCCCCAGATAGCGGACATTGGGCGGCATCGGCTTATCCTGCCAGCCATTGCCGCCGAGCAGGAACCGCCGTTCCGGCAGCATGGCGGCGGGGCGCAGGAAGAATTCCTCGACCCGCGCCTCACGGTCCGGCAGGCGGTTGCCGAGGAAGGACAGATCGGCGGCGAAGCGCGGATCGGGCGGCGCCGGATGATGCGTCGCGGGATCGAGCGCATTGTAGATGGGCACGCAGCGGCGCGCGCCGAAGCCTTCATAGGCTTCGACCACCGGCGGGCCGCCGCCATAGGTGAGGACCAGGTCCAGCCCCGGCAGCACGCCATGCAGCGGATGGTCCGGCGCGGTGCGCAATTCCGCCAGGGTAGCGGGCGCGTCCACATCCCAGAAGATGCGGATGGCATCCGGCCGCGCGGCGGCCATGACGCCTTCCAGCAATTCCCGATCGAAGACGCCGACGCCACTGGCCTTCACCACCACATCCGCCCTCGCCGCCTCGGCGATCACCTCGCGCAGCGCGGCGTCCGTGGCGGGCCAGACCCGCACTTCGGCCCAGTCCGGCGGCTCGATATCGCGGTGCTGCTGGCGGCCGAAGGCATCCGGCTCATAGAAGGTGATGCGGTGGCCATGCCGGGCAAGCTCGGCCAGCATGCCGCGGTAATAGGTCGCGGCGCCGTTCCAGTAGGAGGAAAGCAGGCTGGATCCGTAGAAGGCGATCCTCATGCGGCACTCTCCCTGGCTGCGCTGGCGCCACGCAGCGCCGCGAGGATCGCGAGCAGCTCCTCCGCCCGGTGGGCGCAACTGTGGCGGGCGGCAATCCGTTGCAGGCCGCTCGCCGACAGGCTGCGTCGAAGGCCGGGGTCATCGCGGATGGCGATGAGGTGGCGCAGCATCTCCGCCTCGTCACGCGCCACTAGATAGTCCTCGCCCGGCCGGAACAGGCCCTCCGCATCCTGCCAGGGGGAGCAGATCAGCGGGATGCTGCAGGCCAGCGCCTCGAAGACGCGGATGGTCGGGATGCCGGGCAGGCGATCCACATAGAAGCGGCGCGGCACATGCACGGTGGCCAGATGGCGCGCGAAGACCTCCGGCGCCCACGCATTCGGCAGCCAGCCGCGATAGCGTGCGCCATATTCCGCCAGCCTTACCAGGGCATGCCCCGGATAGCGGACGCCATGGATGTCCAGGCTGAGCCCGGCGGCGCGGACCGGGCGCAGCAGGAAGCTCTCCAGTTCCGCGCTGCGTTCCTCGTCGCCCCAATTGCCGATCCAGACCAGCCCCTCCCGCGGGCCGTCCTGCGCCGGTGGGCGGAACAGGCGGGTATCGGCGGCCTCGTGCCAGGCGAAGACGCGCCGGCCCCAG